>JBAZWU010000006.1:92361-152314 GCA_041660185.1 Elusimicrobiota bacterium
GCATGATGTTTACCCGCATGGATTACTCTCATTTCAAGCCTCGTTGGCTGTCCACTATCTGGAACGCTGTTGCGGTCGGGAAGTATTACCCCGAAGAGAAGCACCCGATCAGCAAAGTACTTTTCCAAATTTATGAGCCGGCATGCCGCTGGGTTCTGGAGCATCGAATCAAGACCATTGTCATGGCAGGGCTTTTAGTCCTGAGCACCATTCCGATATACCTGAGACTGGGGTCCGAGTTTATGCCGCCCCTCTATGAGGGAACGCTGCTCTATATGCCGACGACGCTTCCGGGCCTTTCCGTGACCGAGGCGCAGAAGCTCATGCAGAGCATGGATCAGGTGATTAAGAGCTTTCCGGAAGTCGAACGCGTCTTCGGCAAAGCGGGGCGGGCTGAAACATCGACCGATCCAGCCCCCTTCTCGATGATGGAAACCACGATTGTCCTGAAGCCTGAATCCGAGTGGCGCACCAAACATCGCTGGTACTCCTGGATGCCGCATCTTGTGCAGGCCCCTTTCCAGCGTATCTGGCCCAGCCGGATCAGCAAGGAGGAACTGATTGACCAGATGAATGCTGCGGCACAATTTCCGGGCGTGACGAACGCCTGGACGATGCCGATCAAGGCCCGGATTGACATGCTCACCACCGGCGTGCGCACCCCCGTCGGGATTAAGGTTTTCGGAGCAGATCTTAAAGAGATCGAAAAGATCGGCACCCACCTGGAGATGATTCTCAAGGATGTTCCCGGCACCCGCAGCATCTTTGCGGAACGAACCGCCGGCGGCTACTTCGTGGACTTCAAGTTGAAGAGGGAACAGCTCGCGCGTTACGGGCTCAGCGTCAAAGAGGCCGAGGACGTCATCATGTCGGCCATCGGCGGTGAGCCGGTCACGACCACGGTTGAAGGCCGGGAGCGCTACACCGTCAACGTCCGCTATGCCCGCGAACTGCGGGATACCCTGCCGAAACTGCGTCGTGTGCTCGTTCCCACGATATCGGGAGCGCAGATCCCTCTGGCGGAATTGGCGGACATTGAATTGGTGTCTGGACCATCCATGATCCGGGATGAGAACGGGATGCTTTCCGGCTATGTCTATGTGGACTTGACGGGGCGGGACGTCGGCGGTTATGTCGAAGAAGCCAAGAAGGTCGTACGCGATAAGCTTCAACTACCGACCGGCTACTCGCTCGTCTGGAGCGGCCAGTACGAGAACATGCTCCGAGTCCGGGACCGGCTCAAGGTCGTCGTGCCGATCACCTTCTTTCTGATCTTCATCCTGCTCTATGCGAATACAAAATCGCCGATCAAGGCCACGATCGTCATGCTGGCGGTTCCCTTCTCGATCATCGGTGCCGTCTGGTACCTGTGGATCCTCGGCTACAACATCTCCATCGCGGTCTGGGTGGGAATGATCGCGCTCATGGGACTGGATGCGGAGACGGGCGTCTTTATGTTGCTCTTTCTGGACCTGTCTTACTACGATGCCATCCGCAAAGGAAAGATGAAGACTTACAAGGATCTCGAGGAAGCCATCATTCACGGTGCGGTCAAGCGCGTCCGCCCCAAGGCCATGACGGTCTTCGCGGCGATGCTGGGACTCATCCCCATCATGTGGTCAATGGGCACAGGGGCCGACATGATGAAGCGTGTGGCCGCCCCCATGATCGGTGGGCTTGTAACCAGTTTCATCCTTGAGCTCCTGGTCTACCCGCCGATCTACGCTATATGGAAGTGGCGCTATGAGCTCAAGCATGGAACGGTGGACGCAAGCACCTTGCCCATCCCGGAACTCCGCGGTCACAGCGCTTGATAGAGGCCCCATGAAACGACAATTCGCTCTAACGCTATTGTTCCTTTGTTCGGCCATATCGTTGTTCGCTTACCAAGGGCACCCTGTCCATCCCGAATCGGCGTTTGATCCGGCCTTGCTGGGCTTCTCCGGGCTGAGAGAAGTCTTTAACCTGCATCCGGCTTTCGTTCATTTCCCGATTGCGCTGATCCCGGCGGCTCTCTTGCTCTACTTCCTTGGCATCCTCCTCGCAAAACCCGCCCTCAACATCGCGGGCCGAGCCTGTCTGTATTTTTCCCTGATCAGTGGTATTGTGGCGGTCTGGACAGGGCTCATTGCCCAGGACAGCTTTCCGCACAACGAAGTCATCCATCACATGATGCAAACTCATCGCACCATTGGATTAATTTTGATGGTCTTACTCGGGTTGCTCACGCTCTGGAGTTTCTGGCATGACGATCAACGTCCCCGAGGAGCTTGGGCCTTTATCTTGGTCCTGGCAGGAGCAACGTATCTTGTTCTGCAGAATGGGGATTTGGGAAGCCGAATGGTCTATATCGAAGGAGCAGCGGTTAAGCCAGCCATTCAAGCCATCACGATGCCCGAAGGAGAACATCGCTCTCATCGTCATGACAAAGACGAGTCCGGGTCCGACTGACCACTTATGACCGCCAAGATTTTTGTTGTGCTGCCTACAATGAGGAGTTGGCGCTGAGCCGACTCCTCCCGGACATCACATCGGTCTTGAGCCCGTTGGGGATCCTCTTTGAAATTCTGGTTGTGAACGATGGATCAACGGATGGGACGGCTCTTCAGGTGGCCGGGTTTTCGCGGTCTCTGCCGGTCCGTTTACTGACGCACGAGAAAAATCAAGGGTACGGCGCGGCGCTGGCAACGGGTTTCTCTTGGGTCGTGGATCATGGCCGCAAAGAAGATATTGCCGTATCGCTTGATTGCGACCGCACGCATCCTCCGGAAACCATCCCGGCTCTGTTAAAAAAAATAGAAGACGAATACGACATCGTCACGGCTTCCTACGTCCTTCCAGGGGGGCAGGTGACAGGGGTCCCGTGGCTGCGGCGGCAGTCGAGCGCTGTCATCAATCGCTTATTTCAATGGGTTTGGCCTATGTCTGGGGTTGAAACCTATACCAATGGGTTTCGCGCGTATCGGATTGCTCTTTTGAAACGGGCCAGCAGGCGTTTTGGTGCCACTTTGATAGAGGAAAACGGTTTTCCGGGCGGTGTGGAGTTGTTTTTGAAGGTCTGTTCCGTCGGAGGACGTCCCGCGGAAATCCCCTTTCACCTTCACTATGAAAACCGGGGGGGTGCCAGTAAAATCCGGTTCTTCCAAACCGTCGTGCGATACCTTCGTTTATTGCGGCGCATCCGGCGCTTAAGACGTTTGCGTAGCCCTAGCTCGACGTAATACAATACACCCTTGGAAATGGCCCCTCCCGGGGCTCTTTTTACGTCACTCCCATCATTCCCATAGTATGGAGCTGGCCGTGAAAGGGAAATCATTTTGATTTGTGGGTTGAATGATCGTCTTCCCCTGGTGGGCGGACTCTTAATTTTTGTTGCGGGAGCGGCCCGGGCGGCTGACGTGCCGATAGCGGTGTCGACTTCGGCAGCTCCGTCTGTGGTGATTTCGACCGCGGCAGTCAGTGAGGAGCCGTTCGTATCGCCGCTCGGCGGGGAAAAATATAGAATTGTTTCCCGATTCGGAGACCGTCCCACGCCGGCCGATCCGGCAAAACCCGGGGTTCGGATCGAAAGGCATGAAGGGATCGATTTGGCGGTGACGCCCGGGGTTTCAGTGAAAGCGGCTCGTCCAGGGAAAGTCCTATTTGCCGGATTTACAAAAGCGTACGTGAGCCGAAGCAATAAGACGGAGCAGGCCCACTTAATCATCATTCGGCACACGGACGGGAAGAGCACGCGTTACGTCCACCTGAATTCGTTGCGGGTTCGTCCGATGCAGGAGGTAGCGTCCGGCCAGGAGATTGGAACCGCGTCGGGGTCGGATGAGTGGACGGAACCGGTGCTGCACTTTGAAATCCGCAATCCGGCAGGAGCGCCGATGGACCCGGAGAAGTGGCTACATACAAAAAAATGAAAACTCTTTACGTTTTAGTCTTGGCCGCCGGGCAGGGGACGCGGATGAAATCCGCGACCCCCAAAGTCATCCATGAGATGGCCGGCAAGCCCTTGCTGGAGCATGTCCTCCATGCGGTTCGAGCGCTGCATCCCAAGGCGATCGGGGTTGTTCTCGGGCTGGGCCGGGAGAAAGTTCAATCGGTTCTGGAAGAAAGAGGCTGGGATAAGCTCGGCTACATTGTTCAGTCGCGCCAGCTGGGCAGCGGCCACGCGGTTCGCATGGCCCAACCCTGGTTGAAATCGAAAAAAGGAACGCTCCTGGTTGTGTATGGCGATACGCCGCTCTTGACGACCGCGACGCTCCAGCGCTTGGTGGAACAGCACGCGGATTCAGGTCATGCGGCTACGTTTCTGGCCATGGACATTCCCAACCCGTCCGGCTACGGCCGGATGGTTCTGGATCCCCAGGGATTTCTGGAGCGCATCGTTGAAGACAAAGATGCTTCTTCTGAAGAGCGCGCGATCACGCTCGTCAACTCGGGGGTTGCTTGTTGGGATATCGAACGGTTGCTGAAGGTATTGCCCCGTATTCAGGCCAATAATGCCAAGCACGAGTATTATTTAACCGATGCGGCCAAGCTTTTGCGTGATTTGGGAGAGAGAGTCGGCGTCGTGACCACGTCTGACCCGGATGAAACTCATGGGATTAACAACCGGGTGGATCTCGCCCGGGCCGAAGCGATCTTGCGCCGCCGCATTCTCGAGCAGTGGATGCGGGAAGGCGTGACCATCGTGGATCCGGAAACCACCTACGTGGATGCGGACGCCGTTCTTGCGCCGGATTGCCGTTTGTGGCCGGGGACTATGATCCGGGGCGCCTCGCGCATCGGCGCCAACTGCGAAATCGGTCCTTACACCTTGATGGAAGACGCGATCGTCAAAAGTGGCGCGCGTGTGGGGCCTTTCGCCCGCTTGCGTCCCGGCACGATTATTGAAGAGGGCGCGCGCATCGGTAATTTTGTGGAAACGAAGAAAGCGATTATCGGGAAAAAGTCCAAGGTCAGCCATCTTTCATACATCGGCGATGCCGAAATCGGCGACAACGTGAATATCGGCGCCGGTACGATCACCTGCAACTATGATGGTTTCTTCAAATATAAAACCACGATCGAAGATGATGTTTTTGTCGGGTCCAATGCCAACCTGGTGGCTCCGGTGCGGCTGGGTCGCGGGGCGATTGTGGCGGCCGGCTCAACCATCACCGAGGATGTAAAAGCGAACGCGCTGGTTCTGGCGCGGGCGCGCCAGATGGCCAAAAACGGATGGGCCAAGGAATTCAGAGGAAAACAGAAGAGGAGTAAACATGGCTGAGCGATTGAAGATCTTTACGGGAAACGCCAATCGTGCATTGGCGGAAGAAATCTGCCAGTGTCTGAAAGTCTCTATCGGCAAGGCCGACGTCGGCCGGTTCTCCGATGGGGAGCTTCAGGTTAAGATTGTTGAGAATGTGCGGGGCGACGACGCTTTTGTCGTTCAGCCGACCAGTCCTCCCGTTAATGATCATATGATGGAACTGCTGATCATGGTGGATGCGCTGGCCCGGGCCTCCGCGCGCCGGATCACCGTGGTCATCCCGTATTACGGATACGGGCGGCAGGACCGCAAAGCCGAGCCCCGCGTGCCGATTTCAGCCAAGCTCATGGCTAATCTGATTACCGCCGCCGGCGCCGACCGCGTCCTGGCCATGGACCTGCATGCCGGACAGATTCAGGGATTTTTTGATATCCCGGTGGACCATCTCTATGCCATGCCGGTTTTTCTGGAATATATCCGCGCGAAGAAACTGAAAGATATCGTTGTCGTATCGCCCGATGCCGGCGGCGTGGAACGCGCCCGGGCTTTTGCCAAACGTCTCGATGCCGAGCTGGCCATTGTCGACAAACGGCGGCCCCGTCCCAATGAAATGGATGTCATGAACGTGATCGGAGACGTCAAAGAGAAAACCGCCATTCTTCTCGATGATATCGTCGACACCGCGGGGACGTTGTGCAAAGACGCTGAAGCCCTCAAGCAATTCGGCGCCCGGCGCATTTTTGCGGCCTGTTCCCACGGCGTCCTGTCCGGTCCGGCGATGGACCGCATCAGTAAATCGCCCATCGAGGAACTCATGATTTCGAATTCCATCCCGTTGGATGGAAAGGCGATCCCGAAAGTCAAAGTGCTTTCGGTGGCTCCGCTGCTGGCTGAGGCCATCAAGCGGATACACAAAGATCAGTCGATTAGCCAATTATTCGTTTAAGGACCCGCGGCGAATGAGTTGATCGCCGCAGGTCCCGTCGAAAAGGTATAGCGAACGGGAGATTGTTATGGAAGAAATTATCTTAAAAGCGGAAGTCCGACAGCCAGCCACCAAAGGCGCCATTCATGCGCTGCGTAACCAGGGACGTGTCCCGGGGATTGCGTATGGGGATAATGAGCCCCCCGTCGTTTTATCTGTTGAGGAACGCAGCCTGCAGGCGGCGCTTCATTCGGAGCGCGGGCGCAATGCGCTGATTACGCTGCAGGTTGAGAATACCTCGCATCCAGTGCTGGTGAAGGATATTCAGCGTCATCCAATTACCCGCGCCCTCCGGCATGTGGATTTTCACCGGATTTCTCTTAAGAAAAAGATTGAGACCCTGGTTCCGGTCCATCGAAAAGGCGAAGCGCCGGGGGTTAAACTCAACGGCGGCATTCTGGAGCACATCATCCGCGAAGTTCGCGTCCGGTGTCTCCCGACCGAAATTCCGGCGTCTCTCGATGTCGATGTGTCCACGCTGCAGATTGGCCAGGGCATTAAAGCCAAGGATCTTCCTGTCCCAGCGGGTGTCGAGCTGATTGTGGATCTGGAAGCGGTGGTCATTAACGTGGTGGCGCCGACGATTCTGGAAGAGACCCCGGCCCCTGGCGCTGCCGCAGCTTCACCGACGACCGCTGAGCCTGAAGTGATCAAGAAGGGTAAGATTGAAGAAGGCGAAGCAGCCGCCGCCCCGGCCGCAGGAGCGGTCAAGGGGGTTGCGGCTCCGGCGGCTGGAGCGAAACCAGCCGCGGCCAAGCCCGAAGCCGGGAAGAAGCCTGAAGGGAAATAGCGCTGACAGCCCGTATTAAAATGGTGGTCGGCCTGGGGAATCCAGGCCCCTCTTATGCGGACACACGGCATAATGTCGGCTATCGGGTCTTTGATTTGCTGGAAGAGAAAAAGCCGGAGCAAGTGTTTCTGTACCGCCCTTCTGTTTTCATGAATACGGTGGGCGGCCCTGTGGCGCAAGTCGCGAGGAAAAAGGGAGTTCATCCTCATGAGCTGCTCGTGATCTGCGATGATTTCTCTATCCCTCTTGGGACGCTCCGGTTGCGTTTACAGGGATCTTCCGGCGGGCACAACGGTCTGGATTCGATCCTGGCGTCGTTCGGTACGAAGGCTGTTCCCCGGGTGCGTCTGGGAATCGGGCCGGTGCCGGCGGAAGCAGACCCGGCGGATTTTGTGCTGCAGCGGTTTCCGAAAGGGGACCGGGCTGTTGTCGAGAAAATGACCGCTCGGGCGGCGGAGGCGGTCTTAGCAGCATTGACGGACGGCATGGATTATGCGATGAATCAATTTAATGTGAGTCCCGAATGAAAGCCCTCGATGTCATGCGCCGGTCCGTGGTGTCACTCCCCCAGAACGCCACCTTGCAGGATGTCCTCTCGAAGTTTCAGAAACATCGCCTGGATTCCCTTCCGATTGTTGACGCGGCCCAGAGCATCGTTGGTTTTATTACCATAGACAATTTAATCGACATTTTTCTTCCCCGGTATCACGAACTCCTGCGGGATTTCGCCGCTTTGGAAGACAAGGGCCAGCTGGTGTCGTTGTTTGACCGGTCGTTTACGGGCCTGGATTTAACGGAAGGCAAACTGATCCTGGCGGCGGATGTCATGAATACGCATATTCGCTGGGTCCATAGTGACGATTCGCTGATCGAGGCGGCCGCGCTTTTGCAGTCCCAGAATCTTCAGTATCTGCCGGTGGTGGACCGGGATCGCCACCTGGTTGGCCTGATTTCCGATTTTGAAGTCGTGCTGGCGCTCCTGCGTGGAAGCACCGCAGAGACAGCGATAACGCCGGCGTAATCCATCAGTCAACCTCATTCCATGGAACGCACCGAATTCGTCCATCTTCATTCCCATACCGAATACTCGCTGCTCGATGGCGCCGCCCGCTTGACCGATGAAAAAGGGAAGCCGGGAGAACTCCTGAAAATGATCGCGGCGATGAACATGCCGGCGTTGGCGCTCACCGATCATGGCAACCTTTACGGGGCGATCGAGTTCTACCGGGCCGCCAAAGCGGTCGGCGTCAAACCCATTATCGGCTGCGAGATGTACATGGCCCCCAAGTCCCGTTTGGATCGGGAGTCGACGCGCGGCCAGGAAGACGCTTTTTATCACCTCACCGTCCTGGCCCGGGATAACGAGGGCTACCAGAACCTGATCAAGCTGTGCTCGATCGGTTTTCTGGAGGGCTACTACTACAAACCGCGCGTCGACAAGGAAGTCCTGGCGAAATATGGCAAGGGACTGATTGTCCTGTCCGGATGTTTGAAAGGGGAACTGGCGCAGGCGCTCCTGGCGGATCGTCACGACGAAGCGCTCCGGATTGTCGAAACCTACCAGAGTCTCTTCGGCAAGGAAAATTATTATCTCGAGGTGATGGATCACGGCCTTCCGGAACAGCGCCGGCTGAATGAAAAACTGCTTGAACTATCTAAGAAAACAGATGTTCCGCTGGTCGCCACCAACGATTGCCATTACTTGAGAAAAGAAGACGCGCCGGCCCACGACGCGCTGTTGTGCATCGGGACGGGATCCACCTTGTCCGAGCCCAGCCGTCTACGCTTCAGCGCGGAGGAGTTTTACTACAAATCGGCCGAAGACATGTACGGCCTGTTTAAGCCCTGTCCGCAGGCGGTTCGCCAAACGCTGGAGATTGCGGATCGGTGCAATGTCGATATCCGCTTTGACCAGATGCTTCTGCCGCATTACGAGGTTCCTGCCGGAGAAACGCCGGACACCTATCTCGAGAAATTGTGTCTCGAAGGGCTGACGCGCCGTTACGGAACAGTCGAGAAGAAATACTCCGACCGTCTTCTCTACGAACTCTCCGTGATCCGCAAGATGGGGTTCTCGACCTACTTTCTCATCGTGTGGGACTTTGTTTACTGGGCGAAGACGAACGGGGTCCCTGTCGGGCCGGGCCGCGGTTCCGGCGCCGGATCGCTGGTCGCTTACGTGCTGGGGATCACCGATATCTGTCCCGTGAAATACGGACTTTTGTTTGAGCGGTTCCTCAACCCAGACCGCCGGACCATGCCGGATCTGGATATCGATTTCTCGGATGGCGGGCGCGAGCGGGTCATCCAGTATGTTCGCCAGAAGTACGGCGAGACCAGCGTGGCCCAGATCATCACCTTCGGATCGATGCTGGCGCGGCTGGTGGTTCGCGACGTCGGGCGCGTGCTTGGAATTCCGATTTCTGAAGTGGACCGGATCGCCAAGCTGATCCCTCGCGAGCTGGGGACGACCATCGCGATGGCGCGCAAAAGCGTGCCGGAACTCGAACAGGAATGTAAGAAAAACCCGGACTTCACACAGCTGCTGAATACCGCCGAACGGCTCGAGGGATTAAAACGCCATACCGGCGTCCACGCGGCTGGCATTGTGATCGCGAAAGGCGATCTGACCCAGTACGTCCCTCTGGCCAAGGGTTCCAAAGACGTCGTGACGACACAGTACGACGGAGACGGGCTTCTGAGACTGGGACTTCTTAAAATGGATTTTTTGGGATTGCGGACGCTCACCGTTATTGAGCACACCTGCCGTCTGATCCGTGAACGCCGCCGTCCCGATTTTGATCTCGCGACCATCCCGCTGAATGATGCCGTGACCTTTGCGCTTCTGCAGGAGGCCCGGGCGATCGGCGTGTTCCAGCTGGAATCCTCGGGCATGCGCGATCTTCTGCGTAAGATCCATCCCACGGTTTTTGAAGACATCATTGCGTTGATTGCCCTTTACCGTCCAGGCCCCATGGGCGCCGGAATGCTCGATGATTTCGTCAAACGCAAACATAATCCCGCCATAGTTAAATACGATCATCCGGTGCTTGAGCCGATTTTGAAGGAAACCTATGGGGTCATCCTTTATCAGGAGCAGGTCATGCGCATTTCCATGGATATAGGAGGCTTTACCCCCGGCCAAGCCGACGGCCTGCGAAAAGCCATGGGCAAAAAGATCCCGGAGGAGATCGAAAAGCAGCGCGATGCTTTCATGAAAGGCGCGTTGGCCAAAAAGATACCCGAAAAAATAGCCAAGCACGTTTTTGAGCAGATCGTTTTCTTCGGCGGTTACGGTTTTAATAAGTCGCACAGCACCGCTTACGGCATGGTGTCCTACCAGACGGCTTTCTTGAAGGCCAATTTTCCGATGGAATACATGGCCGCTCTTTTAACGAGCGAGATCGGCCACAGCGCCATCGGCAAAGAAGAGGATTCTAAACTGGTTGTGTTTTTGGCCGAGACCGAGGCCATGGGGATCCGGGTGCTGACGCCGGATGTTCAGAAATCCTTCAGTGAATTTTCAATTGAAGAGGTTGTTAAAAATCCAGAAAACGGCCCCGTTAAAGGGCCCGGAAAACGGCCGCGTTCCCGCGCCAAGCCGGTAGCTGGCGTGAGCGGCGGCATCCGTTTCGGGCTGTTGGCGGTGAAGAATGTTGGTTCCGGCGCGGTGGAATCGATCGTCAGTAACCGCCAGAGCGGCGGTCCCTATGCCTCCTTTGAAGATTTTTGTCAACGCATTGATTTGAGGCAGGCCAATCGCAAGGTGTTGGAGTCCATGGTCAAGTCCGGGGCGCTGGATTCCCTTTCGCCTCAACCCCCGGCGCAATCCCGGGCGCAAATGATGGCCGATCTGGATGAGGTCATGGCCCGTTCGGCCAAAATTCGTGAAGAAATCCTCAGCGGGCAAACATCCCTCTTTGAGATGAACGAAGTCTCGACGTCCCGCCCGGCCCCCTCGTCAAACGGGCGCGCCAAAGCCGTAACCGCCTGGTCTGATCATGAACTTCTGGCCGCAGAAAAAGAAGTGCTCGGGTTTTATCTGTCGGGCCATCCGCTGGCGCGATACCAGAGTGAACTGGGACTTCTGTCCACTCACCGGTTGGATGCCTTGCCCACCGCGCCAAACGCCGCGGTCCGGCTGGCCGGGATGATCAGCAGCGTGCGCCGACTTCTCACCAAGGCCAGAAAAGAGCCCTATGCCCGCTGCCGCTTCGAAGACCTGCAGGGAGAAGTCGATCTGATTATTTTCCCGCGGTCTTATGCGGAAGGCCTGTCCCAGCATTTAAAACCGGGGGCCATGATGGTCGTGACCGGCCGAGTGAACCGGCGGGAAGAAACGTCGGCCGAGATTGTGGTCGAAGAAATGGTCCCTCTTTCAGCGGCGCGGGAACGCTATGTGAGCGAAATGCTCGTGCGCTTGTCGTCGCCCGGTCTGGAAGAAAGTGTTTTGACGGATTTGAAGGCAACGCTCTCCCGCCATCCGGGACGCTGCCGCGTCTGTTTTGAAGTGGCGACGCCTCCCGGCGGCACCGTTGTTGTGGAAACAGATTTTCAAGTGAAACCCTCCGAAGCGCTGTTTAAGGAACTTGAGCAGCACCTGGGCCAGGAATCCTGGACCATCACCCGCGTCGGGCGATAACTAAAATAAACTTATTCGTGGCACGACGAAATCCCCAGGACAGGAGTCTGTTCCCAGCGTTTCCCCTGGGCTTCGCAACTGGCTTGATCGGTAGCCGGTGGTTCTGATTTGAGAGAAGAGAGGTCAACCCCCAGTGATCGAAGTTCTTCCCGGGCATCATTCTGATTGGCCAGCGTTTCCGGAACCGCGTCCGCCGGGGGTGTTAGCAACAGAATCTTCTTGTATTCCCCAATCGCTTCCTGCTGTTGCCCCATTTGCCGCAAGTTTCGTGCCAGTGACAGATGCGTGATGGCATATTGGGGGCCGTATTGAACAGCCAGCTGCGCTTCGTCCAGGCCTTTCCTTGTGTTGCCAACGGAAAAAAATCGCGGCGCACGGCTATAAAATTGAGAGAGCAGCATGTGCGCGTAGTATTGCTTGGGATCCAGCGCCACCGCCTTCTGCAAAACCTGAATCGCTTGCTTAACAGCTTTGAGGCTCTGGATTCCTTTGTGCGCTTCAGCCCATTGGCCCAGCGCTTCCCCGTCAACCGTCCAGGCCCAGGCATTTTCCGGGTTTTTGGCCACGGCCTCTTCCCCGAACCGGCGGGTTTTATCGGCCCAGTGAATACGCTCGCTCCGGCTCTTGGCATGACGGTAGGCGCGGCCGCAGGCAGAGGTCAGAGGGATTAGCAGTGAGCGCTGGGCAGGATTTTCCCGGAGCGCCTGTTCCCAAAGCGTAATCGCGCGCAGGGTTTGTCCCGCTTGATCTCGTTTGGCCCAGGCGGCTTCGGCCTGCTGAATCAGTGACGCCTCGGCGCAAACAAATGACGGCAGGAGGGGAAAGACAACGAAAAAAAGAAGGGAAAACAATTTTCTCATAGTATCCCCGCCAGGTCCTTCCGGAGCTGGTGTGCTGAGGTAAACTGGTGCGCCCGGATACCGAGGGCCCGCGCGGCCTGGACATGACTGTCCATGTCGTCAATAAAAACCGCCCGATCCGGTGCAACACCGGCTTTCTTCAAAACAATTCGGTAAATTGCTTCATCCGGCTTCCGGTAACCGACCGCGTACGAAGCCACCGGGAAATCAAACCACTTCATGAAATCATATTCCCCCGCGACGTAATCCCAGTGCATTTTGTTGACGTTGGAAAGCATCGCCAGCCGGTAGCGTGAGCGCAGCTCGCGCAGGAGCGCCACCGAATCGTGTTTCTCCTTAAAAATGCTATTCCATAGCGCTGTAAACGTTTCAAATGTCAGGTCTTTCAAATGCAGTTCTTTTTGCAGTTGCTGGAAAAAATCACCGGGCAACACCTTGCCCCGTTCAAAGGCATCCCAAAGCGGCGTGTGACGGAAATAGTGATGAATGTCCGCTTTGCTCAGCGTCGAGTGGCGTTTTAGGCCTCGAACAACGTGGTTGAAATCAAAATCGACTAACACGCGGCCGAGATCAAAAATAATCAGATCAACAGAACGATCACTCATGTCGAACAGGCTCCCTTCGATGATGAAAAGACGCGGGCCGATGACGGGCTTGGCGCCAGAGATCTTCAAATTGACGGCTATAAGCCAAAACAATGCCGCCGTCGTCTTCAAAAATAATATTTTCGTGGTTCATGTATTGCGCGGCGCGCGTCCAATTGAAAGATCCGGTCATCAGTTCCTGGTTGTCGAGAACGGCAAATTTATGGTGCATCGCTCCGGCCCGCCGTCCCTGCAGATAACGAACTTCCAAGTTCGGGAATCGATTATTCTTGACGGACGTTCGGGACGGGGTCGCATCCAGGAGAACTCGTACGAAGACGCCCCGTTCGGCTGCCCGTTCGACGGCTTGCGTGAGCCTCGGGGAAGAAAACTCGTACAACGCAATCTCCAGCGAGGTCTGGCAGCGGTCAAGGGTCTTAACGATGCGAGATTGTAAATCATCCTCAGAAGAGAAGTAAGCGGTCGGGGAAGCCCAGGAGGCGGTTGCCAGGAGCAGGAGGAGGGTCACCCGGAAGGACGATGCGAGTGAGATCATGACTTTTTGGTCAGGGAGATGGTTTTGCGAACGGCTGTTGAAATCAGCCCGGTAATGGATTTCACCAGATCGGCCGGCCACTTCCCTTTTCTCATGGCAAAACGCAGCATGTTGGCATTGACGGTTGATACGTCCTCCAGCTTCCCGGCGTTTTTAAGCGTGGTGCGAAGCAGTTCCCAGGCGAAGGGGTCTTCGGTCTTGCGCGGGGCCTTCCACTCGTCCTCGGATTTGATGAGAAGCCGGTACCCGGGCCCGTCCAGGGCCGTCACCCCTTCTTTTTCAGAATAAGCAAAGACGGCTTCTTCGACCTTCTTCTGCTCTTCCTGAAGGGCCGCGATCTCAGTTTTCTTAGATTCCTTTTGTTCTTCGAGCTCCGCATACTTCTGAACCAGCTGAACACCGGTGTTTTGCAGATAAGCGTTAGGCGGCAGCGATTCAATCGAGGCCAGGTGTTTGAAAGCCGGGCAAATAGGCTTGTATTCGCACCACTCGCACAACCGGCTGATGTGGGTCTCCCAGCGTCCGACGGTGGTTTCCTGCTCGATCTGCCGGATGACTCCGATGACTTCGGATTCCAATTCTTTTAGATCCGCGGCTTGTCGCGAGGAGGCGATTTCCTTATCCGTGGCCAGGTAGTGCCAGATCAGCTTGATCCGCTTCGCGTCAGGCCAGCGCTGCATGATGCCCAACTGGTAAAGAGCGAGTTGGCGGTCTTCATCGGCTTCTTTCTGAGTCGGGACATTGGCGCCGGTCTTGTAATCGTGGATCTCGTAGGTTTCCGTTTCCGGCACCCAGGTGAGCCGGTCGATATAGCCCTGCACCGAGTAGGTCTTCGCGCCTTCCGTGAGCTTGAGCTCGATGCGTTCTTCCAGTCCGATTGTTTTCCCCTGGTTAAACGGATGGTAATGCTTGTAGTAATCCGTCAAGCATTGCCGGCCGAGTTTAAAGTAGTCGCCGGGGCTGATCTCCGAACGCACCACCTGGATTTTCCCGTGCCAGTTCTTTTCCCAGTTCTGCTCATAGAACTGAAGCACCTCGTCCAGCGTGTTCAGGCGGGCGTATTTCAGGTCGCGGTAAAGCTTTTCCAGCGCTTCGTGAACGCGCTTGCCGACAAACGCCTCCACCCCTTCCGTGTCCGTGCGGAGATTATCCACATATCGGAATTTGTATTTCCGGGGGCACTTTTCAAACGTCTCGATGCGCGAATTAGAATACATTGAGAATTGTAGGGGCGCACCGCTGTGCGCCCGCCCTAATCATTAGATAAGCCAACCCACCAAAAATTCATTTCTCTGCCCGACGATAATCGATTATAGCACGCGGAGTTTGGATACCAGGAAACCACGCACGGAACAGGCAAATTTTATTAAAATCACATCTATGAACGTTCGCTGGATAACCGCAGGGTTGCTGATGGTTTTTGGGGTCGGGTGCGCCACGGTGCCGTATACCAACCGCAAACAACTGTCTCTGGTTTCCGAAGAACAGGAGAACCAGCTGGGGCTCCAGGCGTATGCGGATGTCAAAGCCAAAAATAAGATTTCAAACGATGCCCGCCTCAACGAGATGGTTACCCGGGTCGGAAAGCGCGTCGCCGCGGCCGCAGACAAACCGAACTGGGATTGGCAGTTTACGGTGATCGATGACCCCAAAACGATGAATGCCTTCTGTCTCCCCGGCGGCCGCATCGCTGTCTATACGGGTATTTTGCCGGTGACAAAGGATGAGGACGGTTTGGCGGTTGTGGTGGCGCACGAAGTCGCTCATGCCCTGGCGCACCATGGGGCTGAACGCATGAGCGATCAGATGGCGGCCGGCTTGGCGATGAATATCCTTTTGGCCGGGAAAAGCCCGGAGGCGGTCCGATTAACCGAGATGGCCTACGGCGTGACGGTGGAATTGCCTCATGGCCGCAAGCAGGAGTCCGAGTCCGATCATATCGGCCTCATCCTGATGGCCAAAGCCGGCTATGATCCTCGAAAAGCAGTCGATTTCTGGCAGCGCATGGCGGCTTCCTCCGGAGGAAACAAACCGCCCGAATTCCTCTCCACCCACCCTTCGGATGCGCGGCGAATCGATGAGATTAAAGCTGAACTGCCCGAAGCATTGACGTATTACCACCCTTAAATATCATCACAACCATTTCTTCCGAAATTCATCGGTGATATCGTCTCGTGAACCTTGCGATTCTGGCTGTTCCGGGGTTCTGTTTATCGGGGTGCGCTGCAGAAATTCCTCCGCGCTCAGCCATTTGGCTCCGGTGCCCCGGATCATCGTTCGAATGCCTTTGTCGTTGGAAACCACCACGTAGATTCGTGGATTACGGACAGCCCGTACTTTATTGGCCAGCCAATCATCCGCGCTTTCGCCGGCGGTAAAGACAACCTCCATCCCGGTCGCTTGCTGGCGGTCCCCAAGTCCCTCATGGCTGTCAAAAACGACTGTCATGGCATTGCTTCCCTGGGGTTTGGTTTTAGCTAAATAGCGAAGAAGGGCCTCCCGCTTGGCCTGCCCATCCCCCGGCGGAAGCTCAGGCATGGCATAGAGCACGTTATAGCCGTCAACGAGGTAGTGAAGGGACATGATTTCCTTTTCGTCATCCTCCGCGGTCTCTGGCGGAGGATCCAGTATCTGTATTATTGCACAACAGGATGGATTCCCCGTCCCGTCCGCCTGTCGAAGTTCTCGATGGTCGGGACGGCCCCGTCAAAGAAAACATCAACGGGAGGGCGGGGCCGCCAGTGGCTGCGGGGAATGACGAGAAAGGGATTAAAACTTGGCGCTCAGGACGAAGCGAAGGGAAGTGGCTTCAACCGCGTCTTTGGAGAAGTACGCCACATAGTCTCCTAATGTGGAGGTGGTCCATTCCGACCAGCGGAACTCTGCGGCGGTGAAAAGCGGCAGGTCAATCCGCGAGGTAAAGAATCCCGCCACCGGTGTGGTGTAGCTGAATCCGATTAAACACGTCCGTTTGGACGCCGGGCTGCGCGAGCGCGATCCCATGTGGTCGATGCGCAGATGATCCAGGCTGAGGTTCATCTTGAAGCCGTCTCCAATGATGAAGGTTCGGGGAATATCGCTGACAAAAGGGATTTTATCGAGTAAATCTTCGGGTCGTTGGTATTTGGTCTCGCTGTTTGGAGCGGTTGCCTTATAGTTGTAGCGGTCAGCGGAAGCCTGCGTAGCGAGGAGAAGCCAGCAGGACAGGATGAAGAAAACCTTCCAGGCGATGTAGGCGGTTTTGATCATACTCAAGGGTATCAGGAGGAAATTACGGTGAAGTTGCCGGATTGTGAACTCTGGATTACAACCATCGTGTCAGGCACCCGAATAGGTGTTCAAATTCCGTATATTGGGCGTGCCATTTTAATCGAGTCGCACATTCTTGACCCATTTTGCGGGAGCCAACTCGTCCGATTAAATCTGGTCTATTTTGAACGACTCAACTGAAACTCTTTTGCAGACATACTGAAATCACTACCCTTGTTTGGTGTCTGTCACCAAGGTGTTAGGGGATGATGTTTTCGGGGCGGCCTTCCAGAAAGCCGGTGATGTTCGAGATGGTGGTATGAAGAATGCGCTGGAAAGCTTCCCGGGAATTAAAGGCGATATGGGGGGTGATGACGACATTCTCCCGATTCAGCAGGATGTGGTTTTGCAGAAGCATTTTGAGCCGGTCGATTGGGAAGTTCTGCGACAAAATCTGGCGTTCTTCTTTTATGAGTTCTTCGCCTTCCAGAACATCAAGCCCTGCTCCGGATAAAATTCCCTGATCGAGCGCGAGCGCCAGCGCCTCGGTCTCCACCAGCCCGCCGCGCGCGGTATTGATCAGCAGCGCGCCCCGCTTGATCTTCTTGATGTTTTCCTTGTTGATCATGTGGTGCGTGTGTTTGTTGTAGGGCGCGTGCAGGCTGATGATGTCGGATTGGGCCAGAAGGGTATCAAAAGGAACGTAATCGAATCCCAGTGTTTCCGCCATAAACACATCTTGGCGGACATCGAAGGCCAGGACCTTCATGCCAAACCCTTTGGCGATCCGAATGGCGTGGGCTCCGATATGGCCGGTTCCGACGACCCCCAGTGTTTTGTTCTTCAGGTCAAATCCTTCCAGGCCTTTAAATGAAAAATCGCCTCGAATGGTTCGGACATAAGCTTGGTGGACTTTACGGGAGAGCGCCAGGATAAGAGCGAAGGTATGTTCCGCCACGGTGTTCTCGCCGTAGAACGGGACATTCGCCATGGTGATGCCGCGCTTGCGGCTGGCGGCCAAGTCAATGTGATCAAAGCCGGTGGAGCGGGTCACGATCAGCTTAAGACGCGGGCATCGCTTGATGATTTCAGCGGTGATATGAGAGTAGATAAATGGGGAGAGCACGGTGGCGTCCCGCCACGCCGAAGGATTGATCTCGTCAATTCTTTCAGGAAAGAGTTTCAGCCGATAACGTTTCAGCGCGCTTTTCTTAATTAACCGGCGCTCTTCGGGGGTTATTTCAAAGAGGACGATGGTCGGATTCATCAGGCTACCCGCCGAGTTTCTTCTGAAGGATCTGATTCACCAGCTGGGGGCTGGCTTTGCCCTTGGATTTCTTCATGACCAGCCCGACAATGGAGCCGATGGCGCGCTCTTTGCCGCCTTTGTATTCGTCGACGGCTTTGGGAAGTTCGGCGATGGCTTCGTCGCACCACGCGGCGATGGCGCCTTCATCTCCCACCGCGGCCAAGCCTTTGGTCTTCACGATCTGGTCGGGGGAAGCGCCGGTGTCGAACATCTCCGCAAACACTTCTTTGGCGGTTTTGCCGGTGATCGTCCCCTTTTGAATCAGCGCGATCAGCCCGGCCAGCGCTTCCGGAGTCACCGGGGATTCTGAAATGGATTTTTTGGCGGCGTTGAGACGGCCCAGCAGCTCCGTGGTGATCCAGTTGCAGATCGGCTTCGCGGCCTCAGCCCCGGCTCGGGTGACCGCCGCTTCAAAGAAAAGCGCCAGCGCTTGATCGCCCACCAGCACCTGAGCGTCATACTCGGTCAGTTTGTAATCGGTCATCAAGCGGGTTTTCTTCTTGTCCGGCAGTTCCGGCAGGGCGGCCCGGATCTCGGCCAGCCAGGACTCTGGTAGCTCCATCGGGACCAGATCCGGCTCCGGGAAATAACGGTAGTCGTGCGCTTCTTCCTTGGAACGCATGCTCTCGGTCACGCCGCGCTTCTCGTCCCAGAGGCGTGTTTCCTGGATAATACGGCCGTTATCATTCAGGATCTCTGTTTGTCGCTTGATCTCGTAATAAAGCGCTTCTTTAACCGCTTTGAAGGAGTTTAAATTTTTGACCTCGGCTTTGGTCCCGAGCGTTTTCTGGCCAACGGGCCGAAGCGAGATATTGGCGTCACAGCGCAGAGAGCCCTTCTCCATATCGCAGTCAGAGATATTGAGGTACTGAAAGACCGCTTTGAGCTGGGTGAGATACGCGTAAGCGTCTTCCGGGCTGGCGATGTCCGGCTCGGAGACGCATTCGGCCAGGGGGATCCCGGCCCGGTTCAGATCCACCAACGAATACTCCAGCTCGCGGGACCCGATGGAATGAACCAGTTTCCCGGCATCCTCTTCCATGTGAATGCGGTGAATACGGATGGTCCTGGTCTGGCCATCGTTTCCGGTGAGCTGGACCTGCCCTCCAATGGCCAGAGGGAGATCGAACTGGGAAATCTGGTAAGCCTTCGGCAGGTCAGGGTAAAAATACTGCTTGCGCGAAAAAACGGATTTGGGGGCGATGCGGCAACCTAGCCCCAGAGCGGCCCGCACCAAAAGCTCCACAGCGGTTTTGTTCAGATAGGGGAGCACGCCCGGGTGGCCGCAGCAGATCGGGCAGATCTGGCTGTTGGGTTCTGAGCCGAACTGGGTGGAGCAGCGGCAAAAGAGTTTGGACTGCGTCTTCAGCTGCACGTGGACTTCCAGGCCGATGACTGGTTCTAGCGTCATAGTTTTGCCAGGTTCTCCAAAATCTTTTTATCCGACCGGTAGCACGCGATCCGGCACGCTTCGCTGATCGGAAACCAGCGGGTTTCCAGAATCTCCTCTGGATCGTGCAAGCCGGTTTTCTTCAGCGGTTTCATTAAAAACCAGGTGACGGTCTTCTTGGTCAATTTATTCTCGCGTTTGAACCAGTACTGCGCCCGGTCCAGCGGCTTGATGATTTCACAGTGATACCCCGTCTCTTCCTCCACTTCCCGCAAGGCAGCCTGTTCCGCTTTCTCGCCGGCTTCAATGTGTCCTTTCGGGAACGTCCACAGCTGCCGGCCTTCCAGATTCTCCACCTTCACCATTAATAAATTGGACCCTTCCCGGACCACGCCGCCGGCGGAAAACTCAAAACGGGTTTTCTTCAGGCCGGAAGCTTTATCAGCGCTCACGGGATTTCTCAAGTTCCGGAGCGCAGCGGTTCCAGTCCTTCATCTGTTCGTACTGGTGAGCCACGGTTAAAAGCGTTCCCTCCTCAAATGGGCGCCCGAGCAGCTGCAGCCCAATCGGGAGATGGGTTTTCGTAAATCCACATGGAAGGCTCAATCCTGGTAGCCCGGCCAGGTTGCAGGAAATCGTGAAAATATCCGAGAGGTACATTTGAAGCGGATCCTGGATCTTTTCGCCCGGCTTGAACGCCGGCGAAGGTGTGGTCGGGGTAGCGATTACGTCTACCTCTTTGAAAGCCTTGTCAAAATCGCGCTTGATCAGCGTGCGGACCTTCTGGGCTTTCGCGTAGTACGCGTCATAATACCCGGCGGAAAGCGCGTAGGTGCCGAGCATGATGCGGCGCTTCACCTCCGGGCCAAAGCCCTGGCCGCGCGTTTTTTCGTAAAGCTCCATCAGGTTGGTGGTGTTGGGGGCGCGGGAACCGTAACGCACGCCGTCGAATCGGGAAAGGTTGGAACTCGCCTCCGAGGGCGCTAGGATGTAATAAACCGCCAAGCAATAATCGGTGTGAGGCAGCGAGATTTCCTTAACCATCGCGCCGGCGCTCTCCAGGGTTTTAACCGCTTCCCGGATCGCTCTCTCGATTTCAGGGTCCATGCCGCCGCCGATCAGGTATTCTTTCGGCAGTCCGATGCGCAGGCCTTTGATGCCTTTGGACAGGAGCGCTTCGTAATCGGGGACCGGTTCGGGAACGCTGGTGGAGTCCCTGTCATCCTGGCCGGAGATGAGCCGCAGGAACAGGGCGCAATCCCGTGCGGTGGTGGCAAAGGGACCGATCTGATCCAGCGAAGAAGCAAAAGCCACTAGGCCAAAACGGGAGACGCGGCCGTACGTCGGCTTGAGCCCCAGAACGCCACAGAAGGCCGCGGGTTGGCGGATCGATCCGCCGGTGTCGCTGCCCAGTGAAAGCGGGGCCATGCGCGCGGCGACCGCGGCCGCGCTGCCTCCGGAAGAGCCTCCCGGGACGCGGGTCGTGTCCCAGGGATTGCGCGTGGTATGAAAAGCCGAGTTCTCCGTGGAAGAGCCCATGGCGAACTCATCTAAATTGGTATGCCCTAGAAAAACCGCTCCGGCCTGGCGAATCTTGCGAATGACGGTCGCATCGTAGGTTGCTGTAAATCCCTGGAGGATTTTGGACGAACAGGTGCAATGCTCGCCGCGAATGACCAGATTGTCTTTAATCGCGACAGGGACCCCTGCCAGGGGTCCCACGGGTTCACCTTTGGCGATGCGCCCGTCGATCTCTTTGGCTTGCTGGATCGCTTGCTCGCCGAACACTTCATTAAAAGCGTGAATCTCCGGCTCGTGCTCACGAATCCGGTCCAGATACGCGGCGGTCACCGCCTCGGCTTTTAGCTCGCGGGATTGAATCTTCGCCGCAATCTCTGCGGCGGTTAAAGAGGGGATGTTCATTCGATGACTTTCTTCACTTTAAAGAAAGGGCCTTCGTGGTCAGGGCAGTTGTCAATAATTTCCGGTGGAGCGCCCAACGTCTCGCGAGTGCTGGGTTCAGCGCGGTCCTCGCGCCAGATATTGGTCACGGGGAAGACATGCGAAGTCGGCGGGACATCCGTCGTGTCCAACTCGTTCAGTTTCTCGATGTACCCCAGAATAGAACTGAGCTGGGCGGTGTAGCGCTCTTTCTCTTCTTCCGTCAGCGCCAGCCGTGCGAGCCGCGCGACGTGCTCGACATCCTTTTTCGTGATACTCATATTCTTCATTCTAGCTTTAACGCGAAACCAACTCCAACCCATGAATAAATCCGGCGCGAAGCCCTCTAAAGAGAGTGCGACTTCAAAAGGCTTGAAACTGGGGAAAAGTGAGTTATACTAGGGTATAACCACGGTATAACTGGAGGCCGCCATGGAGAAGGTTGTGAAAACAGCGATTGCGATCCCGCAGGTCGAGTATAAACAGATCGAGATCCTGCGTGTTCAGATGGGAAAAACGCGCAGCCAGCTCCTGATGGAAGCGTTCCGGGCCTGGCTCCTGCAGCGTGAAGAAGCTGAAATGGAAGCCAAATACAGGGCAGGCTATCTGAAGCATCCCGAAAAGCCGCAGGAGATTAAACCGTTGACGCGGGCGGGTTTGGCGGCCTGGGAAAAGGAATCCTGGACATGAGACGAGGCGAAATCTGGTGGGCCAATTTGCCGAAGCCGATGGGTCACCGGCCGGTTGTGCTAGTGTCCCGGGATACGGCGATCCAGTTACGCGAGGCGGTAACTATTGCGCAAGTGACGACCCGCGTGCGCGATATCCCGACTGAGGTCCCGCTCGGTCCGGAAGAGGGGTTGTCTAAAAAGTGCGTTGTGAACTGCGACGTATTGGCGACCATCCCAAAGGCATACCTTCAGAAGCGGATCGCTCCGCTTTCTCGCGAGAAGTTGGCCGAGCTGAACGCAGCCCTGGGTTTTGCCCTGGACATTTCTTATCATTATTGAGTTGAATTTAACCAAGGAGCTTCCCGATGAGTGATGACGAAAATAAATTTGAGATTCCGTCCGAAGAGCCTTCCGAACAAAAGCCCTTTCCGATCATTCCGGTGATTATCGGGATTGTTCTTTTCGGGCTGGTAGTGGCCTGGATCGCGCATGAAAAGGCCGCCACGCGTGCCAAAGAAGCCGCTATCGCGGTGCTGGATAAGGAATTAACCGTCGATGAAGCGTCGGTGCAGGCGCAGAGAGAAAAGGTGGTTCAGATTACGCAGCAGCTCGAGGCCATCAAGATGCAGCTTCAGACCAACCAGGCCAAGGACAGGAAGAAAGCCATCGACGACTACAACGCGTTGGCCAAACAGCAGAACACCGAACGGGAAAAAGCAGTCTCCATGGCCACCGACTACAACGCCAAAGTCGCCAAATCCCGCGAACTGGCGGAATAACTACAGAATAAATCGTTTTTCAGGCAGCATGGCGGGCGGCGTAGAGGCGTAGAATTTCCCTCATCATGCGTTGATACTTGCCACCGTGCCGCCTGGCCTGTTCTTTAAAGAAATCCACGCATTCCTCGTCCAGCTCAATCGTGATCTTGATTTTTGACCCAGGGGGCAGCAGTTCATGAGGCGGGGGCAGAAAATTCGGGATAATCTTAAGCTTCCCTACCGGTGCATCAGGATCTAGAATTCTTCGTTTTCTCATAGAGTTTCTTTCCTTTACGCCAGAATCCTGCGCCAATCAATCGAATCTGCCGGCCTCGATATGTAAAACGTGCCGTCACGACGGTTCCTCCAATATCGCCGATGCAGAACCATCGAGGTTCTTCCTGGCTGTGTTTGGAGTCTTCTACCATTAAACAGTGCGAATCCAAAAACGCTTTGGCAGCCGTTCGGAAATCGATGCCGTGCCGCGCAAGATTATCCGACTCCTTTTCTTGATCCCAAATAAACCGTCCCCATCGGATCGAAGCTCTCATAGTTTATCCAATGTCCGCCAGCAATTCAATATAAAAGTATGTATAAATAGCCATATAAATACCTGCCTCGAAGGGGTTCTCTATAACTTAGATGCCGGGGGGCAACTTTTATTCATGCGAAAAGGAAGAAGGAGGGGGTGCTTCTCGGGGCAACGGGGACGCACTGGACTTGCCCCGGTTTGATGGGAAATGCCTTCCGGGCGTGTCGCCCCTACAAATCCAACGTAATCCAACCGACAGGTAATGTGCCCTTTAGTTCTCAGTCCGTCTAGAGGGGTGACGCGTTGCGCTGGAGCACGACGTAAGGCCTGCGGCTTGGGAGCGAGAGCGGGTAGCCGAGGACTGTTCGAACCCGCGTCTTCTGATTCATTGGGAGGCGGTGAGTTCCGCAGGCTGCTCGAGCGGACAAGACGAGGTAGTCAGGCCGATCGGAGTGCGAAGCGCAGAGCGGCGCTCCCTTAGATTTTTTCCAGGCCGGCGTATTTGACGAGCAGTTTCTTCCACTGGCCGGAGTCGAAGAGGACCATCACCTTCAGGCTGTCGCCGGTCCCGCTCTTCTCGATGATTTTCCCGTTTCCAAACTCCGGATGGCGCACGCGCGCCCCTACGCTGTAGGCGAGCAGCGATGTTTCTTCCCCGGGCTGGTCGCTGTGGTGAGGAGATGATTGGAAGCCCGGTGTCGCGGGAGCCGCCTGTTTTGGCCGGCCGGTTTGAATACCAGCTTCTTCCATGAATCGAGAGGGTGCATTCCACCGCGTGTGCCCGAAGAGCCGGCGGCTGGCGCACCAGGTCATGTGCAGCCGTTTTTTGGCGCGTGTCATCCCGACGTAGCAGAGCCGCCGTTCTTCTTCCAGATCGTCCTGTGAAAAATCCGATTCCCCTATGGGGAATAACCCTTCCTCCAGGCCGGTTAAAAACACGTTCGGGAACTCCAGCCCTTTGGCCAGATGGACCGTCATCAGCGTCACGTAGTTAGGCCCGGATTCAATTTCGTCGGAATCCGCGACCAGCGATACCTGTTCCAGGAAGCCGGTGGTTGATTTGTCTTCCGAACGCTCCTGATATTCCAGGACGGCGGTGAGGAATTCTTTGATGTTCTGCGCGCGCATCTGAGACTCCGCTTCCTCCTCCGCCTCCAGCCCGCGCAGGTAGCCTGTGGCTTCCAGGATTTGTTTCGTCATCTCCGCGGCTGTGCATTGATCCCGCAGGCCAATGAATGTGGAAAGAAGGGTATGGAGTTCTCTGGCCGCTGTCCGGGCTCGTGCGGTCAACTCGGTGATCTCTGCCGCTCGGCCCAGCGCTGCAAAGAGCAAAAGGTGATGCGTCTGAGCAAAGCGCTGAAGGGCTTCCAGCGAGGTTTTGCCCAGTCCGCGCGTCGGCACGTTGAAGATCCGTTTCAGGCTCAGGTCATCCGCCGGATTAATGACCAGGCGAAGATAGGCAATCACGTTTCTGACTTCCGCCCGTTCATAGAACCGGACAGAGCCGATGATTTTGTAGGGAATTTCCATGCGACGGAGCGCGTCTTCAAAAACACGGGACTGAGCGTTAATGCGGTAGAAAATCGCAAAATCCGCGTAGAGGGAGTCGCTGTGACGGACCTGGTTGTAAATGGTGCTCGCCACCGAAAGCGCTTCTTCCCGCTCATCGGCGAATTCATCGGCGGTGACGGGGTCACCCCCGCTTTTCTCTGTCCAGAGTCTTTTATCTTTCCGGAACTGGTTCTGGCGGACTACGTTCCAGGCGGCTTCTAGAATCACCTGGGTGGAGCGATAATTCTGCTCCAACTTGATGACCTTGGCTTCAGGGTACTCCTTCTCGAACTCTAAAATGTTCCGGATGTCGGCTCCTCTCCATACATAGACGCATTGGTCATCGTCCCCAACGACGCAAAGGTTTCGCGTTTTGGCTGCCAGGGTTTTGGTGAGCACGTACTGAGCGCGGTTCGTGTCCTGGTACTCATCCACCATCACATAATGGAAGCGTTTCTGATATTTCTCGCGGATCTCCGGCTTGTCTCGCAGAAGCTCGACGCTTTTCATGATGAGATCGCCGAAATCCAGGGCGCTCGCCGCCGCCAGTTTCTTTTGATACAGGAGATACACGCTGGCCACCATCTGCCGGAAAGGGTCGGGGGAGGCGAGCGCATGGATCTGATACGACTGGGCATCGATCAGCTCGTCTTTGGATCGCGAGATCAGCGATACCAGAACGCCGGGTTTGAATTTCTTTTCGTCGAGGTTCAGCTCGGTCAGGCATTCTTTGAGGACATCCTTTTGATCGCCCTCGTCATAAATGACGAAGTGCTCCGAGAGCCCGATCGCGGAGCCTTCCCGGCGAAGCAGCTGAGAGCAGAAACGGTGAAAGGTCGATAAAACAACGCCGCGCCCCCGTCCGCCCGTCAATTGGTCAACCCGGTGCTGCATTTCTTCGGCGGCTTTGTTGGTGAAGGTGACCGCCAGAATATGCCAGGGAGCCACCCCTTTTTCGATGAGGTGGGCGATCCGGTGCGTGATGACCCGTGTCTTGCCGCTGCCGGCGCCGGCCAGAATCAGGACCGGTCCCTCCGTTTGCTGGACCGCCTCCTGTTGGGGCGAATTAAGATTTTGGAGCAGGGTTGTCATTGATGAATTCGATAGTATTCAAAATTGTCCGGTAATCATCCGAGAGCTCGACGAAAAAGGCTCCGTCCGCTTCCAAGTTCAACAACCAGCGTCCCTTGGAACTGCACACCCATACATCACGGCCGCGGACAAAACGTCCGTCCAGAGTTCCGTCGTATTCGAGGTGAAAAGCCGGAAGGCCGTGAAACGGCTCATCCGATTCCGCTCGGATCCGGAATCCTTTCTTCTCGACCCATTGACACACTTCCTGTTTTTCCGTTTCCGTCATCGGATCGGCGGATAAATGGCTCACGTCCACCGTGGCGGTGAACTCACTGTGTTTCTTCTCGCGGGCCATCGCCGCGCCGACCGTATGGTCATCCGCCACACCGATCAGCCAGGCTTCTGGAAAGGAGATCTTGGCGCCGCCGGTTTGATGAATCCAGGTTCCGCCGTTCGCCGGGTTGTCGAGCGCTCCGGCGTCGCGGCGCGACAGGATGCGCACCGTGGTGAGCCATTCTTGGAAGTCCGGAACCAGCCAGAGAAAACTATCCGCATGGGCCCGCAGGGTTAACGCATAAATCCGGTCCTGGTTAAAAAAATATATCGATTGGTATTCCAGACTCTCCCCGGTGCTCGACTCCGCGGGGGCGGTCTCCCAGGTCATTTCAAACGCATGATGTCCGGCGAGCCAGCGGTTGCCGCTCACCAGAAGACGGGCGTTGGGATAGCGCGCGGAAAGATCCTGCCGCGCAAAGGATTGAAGAATGTCATACGGAACGTCAGACAAGAGGCGATCCTTATTTAAAGGCGCTGACACTTCACACGAGAGAAAAGCCTGGGATCCCTGCTTGGTGGTTTTGCTGAAAAGCGGGCCAAAGGGGAAAGAGGCCCCCGTCTCCCAGTGATTCGGAAACGTGAAGCTCAGATTGGCATCGCTGAAGAACAGGCGGGCCGGCTGCAAGCTGTCAGCGGCAAAGACCGTTGCGCTTAAAAACAAAATCAACGGAATTTTCTGAATTTTCATCGATGTTCCAAAAAGACGACTGTTTCCACGTGCGGGGTGTGCGGGAATAAATCCACCGGCTGAGCGCTTAGAATTTTATAAAAAGGAACCAGGCCTTGTAAGTCGCGCGCCAGCGACTCCGGATTGCACGAGACGTATGCCAGCCGGGGGGGATTAAGCTCCAGCAAGGCTTGAAGCGCTTTGGGATGCAGCCCCGGTCGCGGCGGGTCCACGATCACCGCGGAGAGCTGTACCGCCAGTTTGGAGGCCGGCAGTTTTTTCAGGAATTCTACCGCATCCTCTGCTACAAATTCCGCGTTGCCGATCCCGTTGTGTTCCGCGTTAAATCGGGCGTCTTCAATCGCCTCCCGGTTCGTATCAATGCCCACCACCCGGTCGAAGGATTGGGCCAGCGCGAGCGTGATCCCTCCGGAACCGCAGTAGACATCCACCAGCGCGCCCCCGATCGACTTTCCCCACTCGGCCAGAAGTCCGTAGAGACGCTCCGTCCCATGGGTATTCGTTTGAAAAAATGAATAGGGGGAGATCCGGTAAGTCCGGTCGCCCAGCCGTTCGTCGATCGTGCCGGGTCCCCAGAGAAGGGTCATCTCCTCGGCCCGGGCAACGTCTGATTTTGTGTCCGTCAGGCCCAACCAAGCCGTTGTAGTCAGTGGGGCCAACGCATCTTGGAGCGCTTTATTAGACGTCATCCCCGAGTGACCCTGTCCCGTCCACCAATTGACCTTCTCTATGGTCGGGACTGCCCCGTCGATTGAACACTCCACCGGAGGGCGGGGCTGTCGGGGATCCATCAAGTTCTTTTTTTGTTCGCTGGATCCCCCGCCAGCAGCCGCGGGGGATGACGTCGATTTACTCGCGATCAACACCACCATCCGCTGCCCGGTGTTCTGAGCCTCCCGGATAACCAGATAGCGGAGATCTCCCACATGGGCTTTCCGGTGATAACCGGTCAAACTGGAGGCTTTGGCCCATTGGCGAACCCGCTTTAGAATTTCAAAGCATTCCGGGGAAACGAGGTTACAAGTCTGGAGATCAACAACCCGGTCATAACGACCTTGTTGACGAAGGCCTAATACGAATCCCTCTCCCCCTGCGGGAGAGGGGGAGGGGAGGTTTTTCAAGGGGGGTGTCCCCTCATCCGGTCCTTCTCCCGCGAGGGGAGAAGGCGTCGTTGACGGCCTATCTTTATAAGGCGCGGCAAAGGCGTACTCCATTTTATTCCGGTAGTGCCAGATGTCGGGAGATCCGATCATGGGCCGCCATTGCAGCACTTCATAGGAAGCCAAAAGACCGCGCACGCGGCTTTCTTTGGCGGCCAGTTCGTCCGTATAGGGAGGAGGCGCGACGGTTTCTCCTGAGGTTACGCAGGAACAGCCGCCGCAGATACCGAAATGCTGACAGGTCATTGGTTGCATGAGATGAGAGGAATCCTATCAAAAACCTAGACAACGCTGTTCTGTAGTAGTAAAACAAAGGTCAATAAATCTGATTGAAAGACCAATAAGGAGATTTCATGAACTGGAAGCGGATTGGAGTTGGAACATTGTGCGCCTTTGCCGTATTCGCGTTGTTCGATATTGTCGGGTTGCTTGTTTTGCAAAAAATGGGAATGGTTCAACTCGCGGGAATATGGGGGAAGTTGATCGGCTACAACGCATTGCCTACATTGTTAAATGGGTTCCTCTTATGCTGGCTTTATGTGCTGGCGCGCCCGCGCCTGGGGCCGGGACTGCCGACGGCTTTGTTAACGGGAACTGTTGCGTTTGCCTTGGCCAATGACCAGATATTCAATCTGGCTTTTTGGGCGAGGAGTGCGGGGGTTGCCTCGGCTCAACTGGGTTTCAGCTGGGTCAAGTATGTCAGCGCGACCAGCCTGGCGGGTTGGCAGTATATCGAAAAAGCCCAATGAGATTTGTAGGGGCGCGCCAATGTCCGCCCGGTCAATTCAGTGGCGGGCGCACAGGCGGTGCGCCCCTACGATCATTATTGGTTGTCGTTTTTTGTTCTGCTCTTTGCTGTGCCTCCGGATCTATTGAAGGCCTGGTGACCTTCCCGGGGGAAACCCCGCCGCCGGCGATGTTCGCCAACCGCGATGAGCGCAATTGCCCGCATGGCATTGCGCAGAACCATCTGGAAGTCCGGCAGCAAAACCTGGGACTTCGCAACGCGCTGATTATTTTAGAGGCGAAAGAGGTGCGCGAGGTCCGCAGCCGGCGGGCCACGCTTCGCGTGCGGGGGTGTGTGTTCTTGCCCCGGGTGCAGTGGGTCCCGCTCGGGACAAGTCTTCAGCTGGTCAATGAAGACAAAGCCGAACATCAAATTCATGCCTTTTTAAAAGAGGCCAGTGTGTTTGATGTTTTGCTTTCTCCTGGTCAAATTGGACAGTCCAGGACGCCCCATCGCCCTATCGTTCAGCCTGGTTTCTATAAGATCAATTGCGACCGGCATCCGTGGGAGCGCGCTTGGATCTACGCGTCTGCCCACCCGTATGTGGCGGTGACCGACGCGAGCGGTCACTTCCAAATAAAGGATGTTCCCCGCGGTTCCTATTCGCTGCGCGTGTGGCATGAAGGATGGCAGGAACGGACGAAAGATAGCCAGGAACGTTTGGAGTACTTCCCCGTGGGGCAGACGCAATCCATTACCGTCAAGGAAAACGAAATCTCAACCATTCGATTCGATGACTTAAAACCTGCCTGGGATGTCCGCTGATTATAATTGGGAAGTCGAGGGGAACAAGTTTTCCGCTTTAATGATCTTGACCAATTCGCTTTCAGCCTGGCGAATTTGTGTGAAGGATGGGATTTGGCTTGAATTGACTTCTTCCAGCAGGAAGTTTATAGTCGGGCGGCTGAGGCTCTCTGAAAGCACGGACATGAAAGTGCGAGAAACCGCGCGGGGGTAGGCGGAGAGCAGCCGGGCTAACGTTCGTGCCGGAGCCTGGCAAAGCACCCGTTGCAGAGAATCCTTGGGCAATTCCAGGATTTCGAACATACTGATCTCTTGCATGCATCCCCCTTCGGTATAAGTTTGCGTCGGAAACCGGTGAGCGTCAACGGCAAACTGGAAAGCTTAAGATAAATTTACGTCAAGGTTGAGATATAATTGAGCGTATTTTGACTTGATTTAATGTGTCAAATGGAGTGATTTCTCAAATGATTAAGAAGCTTTTACTTTTCGATCTTGATTGGACCCTTGTTTATACCGGAGGGGCCGGTGTGCGGGCACTGAATCATGCCTTTGAAAAACTCTTCCAGATTCCGAATGCCATGAAGATCGTTAGTCCGGATGGAAAAACAGACCCGGCCATTTGCCGGGAGATGATGAGAGTTCATCTCAACCGGTCTCCTCAGAATGGTGAAATCGAAGCCCTTTGCCGGGGTTATCTGGATCAGCTGAAAGTTGAGGTGCCACAATCTCCCGGGTATCTGATTCTCCCCGGGATTCCCGCTCTGTTGCGGGCGTTGTCTGATCGTTCCGATGTGCTCCTGGGACTCGGGACCGGCAATCTGGAGGAAGGCGCTCATATCAAACTGGACCGGGCGGACCTGATGCGTTATTTTCGTTTCGGCGGATACGGCTCCGACGCGGAAAATCGGCCCGAATTGCTGCGAATGGCTTCCAAGCGCGGACAAAAACTGGCCGGCCATTCTCTGCCCCCGACGGATATTATCGTCATCGGCGACAACATCCGGGATGTCCAGGCCGGGAAGGCGATCGGGGCCCGAACGGTGGCGGTGGCCACCGGGCCCATGAGCAGCGAGGACCTGGCCGCCGCTCAACCCGATCATCTCTTCCCTGATTTGTCCGAAACTGATAAGGTTATTAAGATTTTGATGGATCTGGCTTGACAAGCAAAATGAATTTTCGCTATTTATTAAACCATGATTGACGTTTCGAAGTTGACCAAACAATACGGTTCGATTCTGGCGGTGGATCAGGTGACTTTTTCCATCCAGCCGGGAGAAGTAGTCGGGCTTCTGGGTCCGAACGGGGCCGGCAAGACCACGATGCTGAAAATGCTCACCGGCTACCTCCCCCCGACGGAAGGCACCGCCCAGGTGGCCCAGATCGATATTCTCGGGGATACGATGGAGTTGCGGCGCCGCGTCGGTTACCTGCCGGAGACAAACCCCCTCTATGACGAACTCGCGGTGGTTGAGTCGCTGCAGTGGACCGCGCGCCTGCGGAGTCTTGAACCGGCGGCGGCGCAGAAGGCTATCCGTCACGTGATTGACGTCTGCGGATTGGACGGAGTCGTGGGGCAGGACATCGGCCAGCTGTCCAAGGGATACCGGCAGCGCGTGGGGTTGGCGCAAGCCATCCTTCATGATCCGGAAATTTTAATTCTGGATGAACCCACCTCGGGGCTGGATCCCAACCAGCAGTCGGAAGTCCGCCAGCTGATCCAGACGCTTCGCCAAAGCAAAACTGTGCTTCTGTCCACGCATATCCTTTCTGAAGCGCAGTCCACCTGCGACCGGGTTTTGATCATCCATAAGGGCAAGATTGTGGCGGACGGATCCCCCGAGCTTTTGGGACAGCGGATGCGTGGCGGCCAGCGTCTTTTAGTTGAATTGAAAGCGCCTGCGGAAGCCGCTCGTTCGGTATTGGCCGGGTTGCCGGGAGTCGAACGGGTTACTGTCCAGAAAGAAAATGGTCCCAACGTGATGCTGTCGTTGGAGTCCGGTGAATCCGATTTACGAGAGGCGATATTCAACGTGGCGGTTCAAAATCACTGGATCATTCTGCAGCTGGTTCAGGAAGGTTTTTCTCTGGAGGATGTCTTCCGGCAGCTCACGTCGGAAGAGCCGGCGTCCGCTTCCGTTCCGGCAGGAGGAGCCGTATGATCTCAATGAAAACCCGCCGGCATCCGGCCCTGACCTTAGCCCGGAAAGAATGGGCGACGCTGTTTAATTCGCCCGCGACCTATGTGATCTTCGTGTTTTTCCTGCTGGTGAGCGGCTGGCTTTTTGCCTCCCCGTTGTTTCAATTCAATCAGAGCGCGCTGGATACGTTTTTGCGCCCCATACCGATTTTGTTCACGTTCATGATTCCGGCCTTGACGATGCGATCCTTCGCAGAGGAGTACCGTTCCGGCACCATGGAATATCTCGCCACCTTGCCGATGGAAGACCACCAGATCGTCCTCGGAAAATATCTCGGGGCCATGGGACTCATCGGCGCTTTATTGATTCTGACGTTGATTTACCCGATTCTGCTGCTGATCATCGGCCAGCCGGATCCGGGTCAGATCGTCGGCGGATATGTGGCGGTGATCGGCCTGGCTTCCTTTTTCTCCGCGATCGGCTTGTGGGCGTCCGCTTTAACGCGCAACCAGGTGGTGGCTTTTATCATTGGATTTGCGGTTTGCTTCTCTTTCTTCTCGATTGATTGGATCGCCAATATGTTTCCCAGTGTCGTGGGGGTCTGGATCCAGACCTTGGGGATTCAGGCTCACTACGAAGCGCTGACCCGCGGGGTTCTGGATTCGCGGGATCTGTTGTACTGGGCGAGCGGAACGATATTCTTTCTCGCGGCCAGCTTGGCCGTGATTCATTCAAGACGATGGCGATAACCCTTCAGCAACGCCGAAAACGATTGGCGGTGGCCAGCGCCGCCGGGCTGGGCTTATTGGCGCTGACCTTGCTCCTTCTGAATGTTTTGTCGCATTGGTTGTATGTCCGGCTGGACCTCACCCGGAGCCGTGCGTATTCCTTATCGTCCTCCAGTAAACGTCTGGTGCGTCAATTGGAGGATACGGTTGTCGTCAAAGCTTACTTCTCGCCGGAGTTGCCCTCCCCCTATAACACATATGGGCGCTATGTCCGGGACATCCTGAGTGAATACCGTTCGGCGTCGAAGGGGAAAGTCCAATTTAGTTTTGTGCCGCCTGTCCCGGCGCAGATCTTTGAGCAGCAGGCCCAGTCTGCAAGCCTTCTCCCACTTCAGTTCCAGGAAATGGGCGCTAATCAGGTTCAGATCCGCCGGGGCTATATGGGGCTGGTCCTGTTCTATCGCGATAAATCGGAAGTTTTGCCGGTGGTTAAAGATGTCGAAAGCCTGGAGTACGAACTGACGAGCCGCCTGGCCAAAATGACCTCGCGCAACAAACGGATCATCGCGGTCACGTCCGGCCATGGCGAGAGCGACTGGAAGGATAAGTCGGCCATCGCCAGAAATCTGGGGGACCTGTACGAATTCCGCGATTTTCCCTTGCCCGCGGCCAGCACCGTGCCTTATCAGGCGGATGCCATCCTGGTAGTCGGACCCCGACAGAAATTTGATGAGAAATCGCTGTGGATTCTGGATCAGGCGATCATGAAAGGAATCCCGGCCGCTTTTATGGTCGATACGAAAAGCGTGACCTTGGGACAATTCAGAGCCTTTGATCAGGACAGCGGGCTCACCGATTTTCTGCAGCATTATGGAGCGAAATTGGGAGATCGTCTGGTGTACGATGCGCAATGCCAGACCATCGGCGTGACGCAAAACCTCGGCGGTTTAAGCTTCACGTCCAGCCTCCCGTATCCGTTCTTCCCGTTGGTATCCCGTTTTGACGAGAAGAAACCGCTTCTCCGGGGTCTCGAGGCTTTCGCCCTCCCTTTTTGCGTCTCTGTTCTCCCTTCAGGACAACCCGGGGCCGGTCGTTTTATGGCTCAGTTCACGTCGTCCCCGCGCAGCTGGCAGGCTTCTCCCGGCACCTTTAATGTAGCGCCCAACAATGTGCCCCGTCCAAAGGCAGACGACGCACAGGGGCCGTTTATCCTGGGAGCGCTCCTGGAGGGGCCTTTCACGAGTTATTTCCAAAGCAAACCGCTTCCTTACCCGGGTGTTCCGTTGCTGGGGACCAGCCCGAAAATGCAGTTGTTGGTGATCGGGAGTTCCCATCTTCTGGATCCGGATTTGCCGGGACTGCCGGGCGGCGAGGCGTTTATCAGCAACGTGCTCGCTTATCTGACGAACGACGAATCCCTGCTGGGCATTCGTGCGAAAGGCGCGATCTTACGGCCGCTCAAACCAGTCCGCCCGGCGATGCGCGAGGTCGTGAAAATCGTCGCGGTTCTGGGCGGCGCGTTTCTGCCGGTGGTCCTGGGAGTGGTGCGCTGGCGGAGACGGCAATCCTGGCGGAAAAAAGTTGAACAGTCTCTGAAGGCGGCCGCGTAATGGATCTTCCTGCGCTCGTCAAGCGGTTGGCCTGGGTGTGTGCCGGTGTGACCGTGCTGGCGGGGCTCTATCTCGCTTTTCAGCTCCCGCGCCAACGCAGCCTTTTCGCCGGCAAGATGGATCGTGTTGTTCGCATTCATCTTCAGCTGGATTCTTCGCAACTGGACCTCACGAAGCAGGAAAAGGAATGGAGCGTCGGCCTTTCAACGGGACCTCGTTTTCCGGCGGATCCGGACAAGGTGACCCGGCTCAAGAACGGACTTGGAGGAATTCAAATCGAAGAAAGAATTTCCAGCCGGGCCGATCGCGCGGGCGACTTTGATGTTACCGTGACCAGCGGGCTGTGCGTTCGTCTTTATGGCAAGAACAACAAGCTGTTGGCCGAGGGGCTTTTCGGCAAACAAGCGCCTGATTTCACCCACATTTATTTCCGTTATCCGGGCCGGCCGGCTGTTTATCTGGCGCGAGGGATCATCCGTGGCGAGCTGGGAGAGCCGGAGCTGGGCAGCTGGCGACGCCGGCAACTGATCAGTTTCCCGGAAGCCAAGATTCAGGCGATTCAGATCAAAGGCCCCGGGTACCAGACCTCGCTGGCGCAGTCCAGCGGCGTCTGGACAGTAGACGGAAAGCCAGCCAACCCTGCGCCGGTGTATGGACTGGTCGGCGTGTTGTCTCATCTGCAGGCGGACGGTTTCGCGGATTTCGTTTCTGTAACGTTCGACCAACTCACCGATGCCTCGATCCATATCGAAGGAAACGGGCAGTCCGCTGATCTCCGGATCGGTTCCCTTGACCCGAAAACAAAACGATACCTGGTCTCCGCCGGACCGACCGCGGGCTTGGCCTGGCTCACGGAAGACAAAATCAAATCGCTTCTCCTCAAATCCTCCGCTTTCCAGCCGAAGAAACCGTAATTACACGCTTGATTTCTTTCTCTTAAACCCGACGGGAGCCAATACATTCTGGTCAACGGGTTCGCCTTTCTTCAGGAGAGCTTGGATGGCCTGGAAAATCGTTTGAATATCCTTGGTTTGTTCCTCGAAAATATTCCCATGTTTTGCCATCTGCTCTTCAATGTTTTCAATTCGGCGAAGAAGGTCTTTATGAGTAGCCAGGATTTCCCGCATTCGAACGAAGGCCCGCATAATTGCGATATTCACGGCAATGGCCCGTTCACTGTTCAACACCGAAGACAACATGGCCACTCCTTGCTCTGTAAACGCATAGGGGAGATACTTCCGGTGTTCTCCTCGGCTTCCTGTCTTTAAGATCGCAAATTGCGATCTTAAAAGTTCAATCTCTTCATTGTTTAGTTGGAACATGAAATCATCAGGGAACCGTCTCCGATTTCGTTTGACCTGTTCGTTTAAGCGAAAGGTTGGGACTTCATATAATTCCGCCAGATGCGAATCTAACATGACGCGACGTCCCCTGATCCAGAAGATCCGTTGAGGGATGTCATCCATGAAAACAAGCTCATTCATAAGGCCTCCTTTTAGTTAGAGGCAGCACTCAGGAAAATATTCATTTGAAGGTATGGGATATCCTTCATCCCCACATAATAAAAGAGCGGTCGCCAAGTGCCTGGCGACCGCTCTTTTGGTGAATGTCGCGGATTAGGCGACGGTGACGCGCTTGTCCAGATAGATGTCCTGGATGGCGTTCAGGATCTTGACGCCATCAGCCATCGGCCGCTGGAAGGCCTTGCGGCCGGAGATGAGCCCCATGCCGCCGGCGCGCTTGTTGATGATGGCTGTTTTAACGGCTTCAGCCATATCGCTGGCGCCTGAGGAGGCTCCGCCCGAATTGATCAGCCCGGCGCGGCCCATGTAGCAGTTGGCCACCTGGTAGCGGGTCAAGTCGATCGGATTGTCACTCGTCAGCTTCTCGTAAACGAACTTGTGGGTCTTTCCGAAGTTCAGCGCGGTGTAGCCGCCATTGTTCTCCGGAAGCTTCTGCTTGATGATGTCCGCTTCAATGGTCACGCCCAGGTGATTGGCCTGGCCGGTGAGATCCGCTGAAACGTGGAAGTCCTTTTCCTTCGTCTTGAAGGCGTTGGAACGCAGGTAGCACCAGAGGATGGTGGCCATGCCCAGCTCGTGCGCCTGCTGGAACGCCTGGCTCACTTCCCAGATCTGGCGGCGGGACTCCGGCGAGCCGAAGTAAATGGTGGCTCCCACGGCGACGCAGCCCTGGTCATACGCCTGTTTGATGCTCGCGAAGAGCGTTTCATCAAACGTGTTCGGATAAGAGAGGATTTCGTTGTGGTTGAACTTGAGAATAAAGGGAATCTTGTGCGCGTATTTGCGCGCGACCGCTCCCAGAACGCCCAGAGTGGAAGCGACTCCATTGGCGCCACCTTCAATCGCGAGCTTCACGATGTTCTCGGCGTCGAAATAGATGGGGTTCGGGGCAAACGATGCTCCGGCGGAGTGCTCAATCCCCTGGTCTACCGGAAGGATGGAAACGTAGCCGGTGCCGGCCAGACGGCCGTGCTCAAGCAACGCCTGCAGGCTTCTTAAAACCGGGGTTGGCCGGTCGGACAGCGCGTAAATCCGGTCCACGTAGTCCGGGCCCGGCAGATGAATAGATTCTTTGGGAATGGTGGTGCATTTATGCTCCAGAAGCGCTTTCCCTTCAGCGCCGAGGAGGCCTTCAATATCAACAGTCATGGCGGATGTGTCTCCTTTTTGATAGTAAGCGAATGAATCTATTATACCCAAAAGGTGCGGTAACTTTTTGCCCCGTCATTCCCCGCGGTCTCTGGCGGGGAATCTATCGTCGGAAAGATAGCGGCTGATGGACCCCCGACACAAGCACTCGGGGGTGACGGCTTCCCCGCGGCTCGCGTTACAAGTCGTTTGTATAATAAGTCCCGGTGGAGCATATCGTCTTCTTAGATCGGGATACCGTGAGGGTCCCGCTTCCGCGTCCGTTCTTCCCGCACCAATGGAAGGAGTATGGACGAACGGTTCCTGAGCAGGTCTTGGAGCGGCTGCAGGGCGCCACAATGGTCCTGACGAATAAAGTCCTGCTCCGGGAACCGGTTCTCTCTCAGGTTCCTTTACTTCGGCTCATCGCGTTAACCTCCACCGGTGTGGATTGCGTGGATCTCCCGTATTGCCGGAAACGGGGGATCGCTGTGGCGAACGTCCCCGGTTACGCGCAACGATCGGTGGCTGAGCATGTTTTTATGCTGATCCTGGCGCTGCGCCGGAGGCTGACGGATCTGCATCAGGCGGTGCAAACGGGCCGGTGGCAACGCTCCAAGTCGTTTGCTTTGCTCGATTTTTCGATTCGTGATCTTTCGGGGTCCACGTTGGGGCTCATCGGGTATGGGGATATCGCCCGCCACGTGGAAGAACTGGCCAAAGCTTTTGGTATGGCCATCCTGATCGCCGAACGCAAAGGAGCGGTCCAGGTGCGTCCCGGCCGGACGCTTTTCGAAGATGTTTTGCGGCGGGCGGATATCGTCAGCCTCCACTGTCCGCGAACGCCGGAGACCGTCGGTCTGGTGGGTGCGCCGGAGCTGGCGCTGATGAAAAAGGACGCCCTTTTGATCAATACCGCGCGGGGCGGCTTGGTGGATGAGATCGCTCTGGCGGAAGCGCTGCGTTCCGGCAGACTGGGCGGGGCTGGAGTGGATGTCCTCAGCGAGGAACCGCCGCGAAACGGAAGCCCTCTGTTGACGGCCATCCCGAATTTAATCGTGACGCCCCATGTGGCGTGGGCCAGCGAGCAGGCGGTAACGAAATTGGCTGAAGTTGTCATCGGGAACCTGGAGGCGTTTGTCGCCGGGAATCCAAGGAATTTAGTGACATGAAACCCCGTATTCTTCCCATCATGCAGCTGGGCCAGCCGGTGCTGCGGGCCAAGGCTCTCCCTATTCGACAATGGGATCATCCGGCGTTACAGCAATTGCTGGACGATATGCTGGCCACCGTACAGAAGCTGCAGGGGGTTGGAATCGCCGCGCCGCAGGTGGGTGTGCCCTGCCGGGTTTTATGGGTGGTTTTCAAGAAGCGACCGGTGGCGATGATCAACCCTCGGCTGGTCGCGCATTCCGAAGAAATGACTGAGGATTTGGAAGGCTGTCTTTCCGTCCCCGGGATCCGCGGGCTTGTGCCTCGTTACAAACGGGTCAGCGCGGAGTATACGACTCGAGAGGGGAAGCGGATTCGACGCAAGTTAGAGGGCTTTATAGCCCGTATTTTTCAGCATGAGCTGGACCATTTGGACGGCATTGTTTTTATCGATCGGGTTCAAGATACGCGAACCCTCATGACCGATGCGGAATACGCCCGCCAGGCAACTTCCCGGGTTTAGTCTATGGTTTCACGTCGAGAATATGGTTTAGCCGTCCTTCTGGTAGCCGCGGCAACCGCCGTGTGCTTCAGCCTATCTCATTTCTTGGAATTGACGAATTTGGCCATGATCTATCTGCTGGCCACGTTGATCGTGGCGGCGCGGGGGAATCGAGGGCCCGCCGCCCTTTCGTCCATTCTGGGAGTGTTGTGCTTTGATTTCTTCTTTGTGCCGCCCCGGTTCACGCTCCGCGTCTCCGACGTGCAGTACTTCTGGACGTTCGTGGGGATGTTTACAACAGCCATGGTGATCAGCCACCTGGCAATCCGGCTCCGAGCCGAAGCCGCGTCGGCCCGGGAGAATGAACAGCGATCCGTCTGGCTTCTGGAAAAGGCTAAGAAAGCCGAGATCGAAGCGGAGAGCGAACGGCTGCGGAGTTCGTTGTTGAGTTCTGTTTCGCACGATCTGCGCACGCCTCTGGCGGCGATTCTGGGGTCTGTGGGAACGCTGCTCGGGCGCGGTGAGCCGGTGAAGCATCCGGAGTCCCGCGAGCTTCTGGAGAATATCCAGAACGAGGGAGAGCGGCTTTCCCGTCTGATCCAGAACCTTCTGGAAGCCACCCGCCTCGAATCCGGGGCGGTTCAGCTTCATAAGGAGCTTTATCCGCTGGAGGAGGTCGTCGGGAGTTCTTTGGAACGTCTGGAGAAGTCTCTCGATGGCCGTGACGTGATCGTCCGGATCCCGGACGAGTTGCCCTCGATTCCCATGGATGCCATTCTGATGGAGCAGGTCTTTATGAATTTACTGGAGAACGGGATTCGTTATACGCCGCCCAAAGGCCGTCTGGAGATATTTGCAGAGGTGAGAGACGATTCCGTGAGGGTCTCGGTTCTGGACCAGGGCCCCGGGCTCAAGGTCGGAGAATCCGAGCGGGTGTTCGACAAATTTTATCGGGGAGAGTCTTCGAAAGGTGCGGGGCTGGGGCTTGCCATCTGCCGTGCCGTTATCAATGCCCACGGGGGACACATTTCAGCGGAGAACCGCCCGGGTGGCGGTGCCGCGTTCCAATTCACGCTCCCGCTGGAGAAATCCCATGAGCGCTGACAAGAAAGTCCTGGTCATCGAGGATGAAGAAGCGGTTCTGAAGTTCCTCCGTTCCTCTTTGCAGGAAGCGGGGTGGGAGCTGTTGGAGGCCTCAACCGCCCGCCTCGGTCTGGATTTGGCCGCCAAGCGCAAACCGGATGTGATTCTGCTGGACCTCGGCCTGCCGGACCAGGACGGCATCGAAACGCTCAAAGCTCTGCGCCATTGGACCTCGGCTCCAGTGATCATCATTTCCGCCCGCGGCCAGGAGAGCGACAAAATCAAAGGATTGGACGCCGGCGCGGACGACTACCTCACCAAACCCTTCGGGATCAAGGAACTCCTGGCGCGACTGCGGGTGGCGCTGCGCCACGCGGAGCGTAAGCCCGGGGAATCCCCGAGCGTTTACGAGCATGAAGGATTGAAGGTGGATCTCGTCACCCGGCGCGTCTGGCTCCGCAAGAAGGAAATCCGACTCTCCCCGCTTCAATATGACCTCCTGGCCGTTCTGGTCCGCAATGCGGGCCGTGTCGTGAGTCACGGTCAACTCATGAAAAACGTCTGGGGCGAAGACCGCGACGTAACGCCCGAGGCGGTCCGCATCACGGTTCATGAACTCCGCCACAAGATCGAGACAGACCCGGTCAGGCCTCGCTCCCTCAAAACCGAGCCCGGCATTGGATATCGATTAGAAGAGTAGTCCCGCCCTAACAGAACCCTAACACATCGGCAATGGACCCCTTACGCGGGGTCCGCGTATCCTAGAAACATGGACATCATTTACGTTAGTCTGGCGCTTGGCTTGTTTGTTCTAACCGTCGGGCTTATTTGGCTGTGCGAAAAGTTGTAAGGAGACTCTCATGAACCCTGTTTACGTAATCGGAGGTGTGGTTTCGCTGGTGATTCTAATCTATCTCTTGATCGCGCTTCTGAAGCCGGAGATTTTCTAATGACTACGAACAACCTGGTTCAGTGCCTTATTTATCTCGCGGTTCTTTTGGTCTGCGTCAAACCGCTGGGCGCCTACATGGCCGCCATCTATGAGGGACGCTTCCCGCGTCTGGCCCGTGCGTTGGTCCCCGTGGAGCGGTGGATTTACCGCTTCTGTGGTGTGCGTACAGAGGATGAAATGGATTGTAAAACCTACTCCATCGCCATGCTGCTTTTCAACGGGCTGGGCTTCCTGGCTGTCTACGCGCTGCAGCGTTTCCAGACAATGCTTCCGTTGAATCCCATGAAGATGGGGGCTGTCACGCCGGACTCTTCCTTTAATACGGCCATCAGCTTTGTCACGAACACGAACTGGCAGGGCTACGGCGGCGAGACCACGATGAGTTACTGGACGCAGATGCTCGGGCTCACCGTTCAGAACTTTGTGTCGGCCGCGACCGGCATGGCGATCCTGGCGGCGTTCATCCGTGGTTTTTCCCGGCGCCAGGCGCAAACCATCGGCAATTTCTGGGTGGATCTGGTGCGAGCAACCTTGTATATCCTGTTGCCGTTTTCCGTGATTTTTACCTTATTTCTTGTCTGGCAGGGTGTGCCTCAGACGTTCCGGCCCAGCGTGACCGTTCCATTGCTCCAGCAAACGCCATCCCCCGCGGCTACTGGCGGGGGATCCATGGTCCGCCAGACGTCTGGCGGAGACATCCATTCGCAGGTGATCGCCGTGGGACCGGCCGCCTCTCAGATCGCGATCAAGCAGTTGGGCACCAACGGTGGAGGGTTTTTTAACGTCAACTCTGCGCATCCTTATGAGAATCCGACACCGGCGTCTAACTTCTTGGAAGTGCTGTCGATCCTCCTGATCGCGGCGGCTCTCTGCTACGCCTTCGGCGCCATGGTCCGGGATACACGCCAGGGCTGGGCGATTTTGGCGGCCATGCTCATTATTTTCATCCCGATGCTCTGGTTCTGCGTGGCTCAGGAGCAGGGCGGCAACCCCCTGCTGGCCAAACTGGGAGTGGATCAAACCGCGTCGGTGCTTCAGCCGGGGGGCAATATGGAAGGAAAGGAGTCACGGTTCGGTATCGTGAACTCCGCGATCTGGGCGACAGCGACCACCGCTGCCTCCAATGGTTCCGTGAACGCCATGCACGACTCCTTCACGCCGTTGGGGGCGATTGTCCCGATGGTGATGATGAAACTGGGCGAAGTGGTCTTCGGCGGAGTCGGCTCAGGACTCTACGGCATGCTCCTCTTTGCCGTCATCGCTGTTTTTATCGCCGGCCTGATGGTCGGCCGGACGCCGGAGTACCTTGGGAAGAAGATCGAATCCTATGAGATGAAAATGGCTTCCATCGGAATCCTCGTGCCGGGGGCCCTCGTCTTACTCGGAACAGCTCTCGCGGTCGTCTGCAAGGCGGGGTTGGCCGGGATTTTTAATCCGGGGCCGCACGGTTTCAGTGAAGTGCTGTATGCTTTTGCTTCAGCCGGCAACAACAACGGCAGCGCCTTTGCGGGGCTCGGTGCCAATACGCCGTTCTATAACGTCTGGTTGGGAGTGGCGATGTTCTTCTCCCGCTACTGGATCGCCATCCCGGTTCTGGCCATGGCCGGATCTCTGGCCAGGAAGAAAATCGTTCCACCCAGTTCAGGGACGTTGCCCACGCACACTCCGCTTTTTATCGTGTTTCTCGTAGCGACCGTGATTCTGGTCGGCGCTTTGACGTTTGTGCCCGCGCTCGCCCTCGGTCCGATCGTGGAACACCTGATGATGTGGTCATAAGGAGATTTTCATGAAAAGGCAAAGCCAATCCCGCTCGTTGTTTGATCCCGCTATCGTTCTTCCCGCGGCGAAGGACTCGCTCAAGAAACTAGACCCGCGCCACCAGCTCAAAAGTCCCGTCATGTTTGTGGTGGAAGTGGGCAGCGTGCTGACCACCGGCCTTTTCATCCAGGCGTTGGTAGGCCACGGAGAGGCTCCGGCGAGATTCATCCTGGCGGTCTCGATCTGGCTCTGGTTCACCGTGGTATTCGCCAATTTTTCCGAGGCCATGGCTGAAGGCCGCGGCAAAGCGCAGGCCGCGACGCTCCGGAAAGCCCGGCAGGACACGCCGGCGAAGAAACTAACCCTCACCCGCGGCTCCCCGCCAGACGTCCGGCGAGGCCTCGCCAGCAGTGTGGCGGGTCCCGTTGGTCGGCCCTGCCCCCTCCCCCCGGAGGGAGAGGGTTGGGGTGAGGGTCAGCACTATGATCTTGTATTCGCTTCCACCTTAAAGAAGGGGGACGTAGTACTGGTCGAGGCGGGAGATGTCATCCCGATGGACGGCGAAGTGATTGAAGGCGTAGCTTCGGTTAATGAAGCGGCGATCACCGGCGAATCCGCTCCGGTCATTCGGGAAAGCGGAGGGGACCGCAGCGCGGTCACGGGCGGGACCACCGTTCTGTCCGATTGGCTGGTGGTCCGGATCACGGTCAATCCCGGCGAAACCTTTCTCGACCGCATGATTGATATGGTTGAGGGCGCCAAAAGACAGAAAACCCCGAATGAGATCGCCCTCAGCATCCTGCTGGCCGGCATGACCATCATCTTCCTCCTGGCAACGGTGACCCTGCTGCCGTTTTCGATTTACAGCGTACACGCTGCGGGTCACGGAACACCGGTGACTGTCACGGTCCTGGTGGCGCTGCTTGTCTGCCTGATCCCGACCACGATTGGTGGGCTCCTGCCCGCGATCGGTATCGCCGGGATGGACCGCATGATCCAGGCCAATGTCATCGCCATGTCAGGCCGCGCGGTGGAAGCGGCCGGTGACGTGGATGTCCTTCTCTTGGATAAGACCGGAACGATTACCCTGGGGAACCGCCAGGCGGTGGCGTTTCTTCCTTCTGACAGTGTTGCCCCCGAAGCGCTTGCCGATGCCGCCCAGATCAGTTCGTTGTCCGATGAAACCCCGGAAGGTCGCAGCATCGTCGTGCTCGCAAAGGAAAAATACGGCATCCGGGGGCGCCAAGTGCATGAACTGGGAGCGAGCTTCATTCCTTTTACGGCCCAGACGCGCATGAGCGGGGTGGATCTGCAGGACGGCCGCCGGATTCGTAAAGGCGCGGCCGAGGCGATCGAGACGTACGTCGAGACGAACAACGGACGTTTCCCGCCGGAAGTCCGAACAACGGTGGAAACGATCGCCAAATCAGGAGGGACGCCTCTGGTCGTGGCTGACCGGAACAACGTGCTCGGGGTGATTCATCTCAAGGATATCGTGAAGGGCGGGATCAAGGAACGTTTCTCCGAACTGCGCCAGATGGGCATCAAAACGGTGATGATTACCGGGGACAACCCTCTCACCGCCGCCGCGATCGCGGCCGAAGCCGGCGTCGATGATTTCCTCGCGCAGGCGACCCCGGAGACCAAACTCAAGCTCATCCGGGAAACGCAGGCAGGCGGACGCCTGGTGGCCATGACCGGCGACGGCACCAACGATGCTCCGGCGCTGGCGCAGGCGGATGTGGCGGTCGCCATGAACACCGGAACGCAGGCGGCCAAGGAAGCCGGCAATATGGTGGATTTGGATTCCAATCCCACGAAACTGATTGAAATCGTGGAAATCGGCAAGCAGCTGCTCATTACGCGCGGCGCGCTGACCACGTTCAGCGTGGCCAACGATGTCTCCAAGTACTTTGCCATTATCCCGGCCGCGTTTGTGACCACGTATCCGGTGTTGGGAGCCTTGAACATCATGCACCTGGCCACCCCGGCGAGCGCGATTCTATCCGCCGTCATTTTCAACGCGATCATTATCGTCCTCCTGATTCCGCTCGCGTTGCGCGGTGTCCAGTACCGGGCCGTCGCCGCCAGCCGCCTGCTTCGAGATCATGCGCTGATTTACGGCGTCGGCGGAATCATCGCGCCATTTATCGGGATCAAATTGATCGACATGTTATTGGTTGCGATGCATTTGGCGTAATCGTAGGGGCGGGGCACTGTCCCCGCCCGCCATTGAAATGACATCTCGGCAGGCACGGTGGCCTGCCCCTACAAGGAAAAACAAAATGTACCTTGAACAATTAAAAATATCCGTTCGTACACTTGTTGTGCTTTCTGTGTTGACCGGAATTCTCTATCCGGTGGCCATTACCGGGGTATCCCAGATCCTGTTTCCACGCCAGGCCAACGGCAGCCTGATTCTGAAGGACGGCAAAGCCGTCGGATCGGAGCTGATCGGCCAGCCGTTCGACGACCCAAAGTTTTTCTGGGGCCGTCTTTCCGCGACGTCCCCGCTCTACAATGGAAGGGCTTCGTCAGGTTCCAATCTGGGGCCTTTAAATCCGGCGCTCACGAAAGCGGTTCAAGACCGTCTCTCTGCTCTGCACCAGGCCGATCCGGAAAACCGCGCGCGAGTCCCCGTAGATCTGGTGACGGCTTCCGGCAGCGGACTCGATCCGCATATCAGCCCGGCCGGCGCGCTGTATCAAGCGGGGCGCGTCGCCCGGAAACGAGGCCTTTCGGAGGATCAGGTGCGGGCGCTGATCAAGGCTCATACGCAGGACCGCTTCCTGGGGTTGATCGGCGAACCGGTGGTGAACGTGCTGGAACTCAATCTCGCGCTGGATGAGCTCAAGAAATAGTCGCATGATAGTGAGGAGTAAATAAATGTCGAATCGTCCTGATCCGGATCAATTGCTCAAGCGCGTCCAGGAAGAAGAAAAAGCTTCTTTCGCGGGCCAGCTTAAGCTGTTTTTCGGCGCCACCGCCGGGGTGGGCAAGACCTATGCCATGCTCGAGGCGGCGCGGCAGCGCAAAAAAGAAGGATGGGACGTGGTGGTCGGGATCGTTGAAACGCACGGCCGGACGGAAACCGAAGCGCTCCTCGATGGGCTTGAAATCCTTCCGCGAAAAGATATCGATTACAAAGGCGTCCGGCTCAAGGAGTTGGATATCGATGCCGCGTTGAAACGCCGGCCCACGCTGATTCTCGTCGATGAGCTTGCCCATGCCAACGCACCCGGCTCGCGTCACGCCAAACGGTGGCAGGATGTCGAGGAACTGCTGGACGCCGGCATCCATGTCTACACCACCCTGAATGTCCAGCATTGGGAAAGCCTGAACGACGTGGTCGCTCAGATCACGGGGGTGGCTGTCCGGGAAACCGTGCCGGATTCGTTCCTGCAGCGGACGCATGAGCTGGAGCTGGTAGATCTGGCTCCCGAGGACCTGCTCAAGCGGCTGAAGGAAGGAAAGGTCTACCGGGGCGAACAGGCTGACCGCGCGGCCGACAATTTTTTCCAGCCGGGCAACCTCATCGCGCTGCGCGAACTGGCATTGCGACACACCGCTGAGCGCGTCGATGAACAGATGCAGGCCTATCGGGAGCAGAATGCCGTCGAGGGTGTCTGGCCCGCTGGCGAGCGTCTGCTGGTCGGTGTCAGTCCAAGCCCCATGTCCGCCCGTCTCATCCGCGCCACGCGCCGGATGGCCACGCGCCTGCACGGGCAATGGACCGCGGTGCACGTTGAAACACCGGCCTTTTTCAGGCTTCCTCCTGAAGACCGGGCTCGCGTGATCAACAATCTCCGGCTGGCTGAGAGACTCGGCGCCGAGACCGTCACGCTCACCGGGGAGGATGTGACGGAAGAGCTTCTGGCCTATGCCCGCAAGCAGAATATCTCCCGAATTGTCATCGGTAAACCCGCCCGCTCCCGGTGGAAGGAATGGCTCTACGGCTCTATCGTGAACGAGCTGGCTCACCGGTGCGGCGATATTGATCTGCATGTCATCAGCGGCTTCGGATCGGATCTGGGCGCGCGCCGCGGAGCGCCCCAGGCAGAACAAATCTCCTGGCAGGGAATCAGCTGGGGAGCGGTCCTTGTGGCGCTGATCACGGCCCTCTTAGGGCCTTTGTCGCAGACGATCAATCTCGTCAATCTAGCCATGATTTATCTGCTGGGGGTCGCGGCGGTCGCCTACCGCTTCGGTCGTTTGCCGTCGTTTGTGGCGGCGCTCCTGAGCGTGCTGGCCTTTGACTTCTTTTTTGTCCCGCCGCGCCTGACATTCGCCGTATCGGACGCGCAGTATGTCGTGACGTTTGTCGTGATGTTTGCTGTGGGCATCCTGATCGGGACGTTGACCAGCCGTCTGCGCTTTCTGGCCGAGCAGATGCGCCGCCGCGAAGAGCGGACCAGGGTTCTGTATCAGCTCAGTCGGGAGTTGTCTGAAACCCCTGACCCGGGGCAGCTGCTCCAGGCCGCGTGCAGCCGTCTCAAGGAGTTTTATCGTCTCCCGGTTCTGATCGTGGTTCCGAGGGCGTCTGGATTGTTGGAGGTCGCGGCTGGAGACCCTGCGGAGTTCGGCTGGGATAGTCATGAGCAAAGTGTCGCCCAATGGGTCCATGAACACGCGCAGATCGCCGGAAGCGGGACCGAGACGCTGGCCGGCTCGAAAGGGCTTTATCTGCCCTTAAGAGGGATCCGCAAAATTGTCGGGGTTCTGGGGCTTCGGCCGGCTGATCCGGCGTCCCAGCAGGATCCCGAACAACTGCAGCTTCTGGAGACGTTTGCCTCTGAAATCGGCGGCGCGCTGGAAAGCACCCGGCTCACCGAACTCGCGGGCCGGGCCGAGATGCAGATGGATCTTCTGGCTCTGACCTCCGCGCAGGCAAAGTCCACAACTTCATTGGGGGATTACGTCAGTGAGGACCGCATCGTTCTCCTCTCTCCAGGGCAGTCGCGCGATCAGATTATCAAGCGGCTCATCGAGTGCCTTCATCTGCCGAACCCGGTCGAAGCGTTCGAAGCGATCGAGGAACGCGAGCGTATCGCGCCGACTCTCCTGCAATCCGGTGTGGCCATCCCTCACGCCAGGCTCGCCGGCCTGAAAGAGGTTAAAGCTGCTGTTGGAATCTCATCCGAAGGTCCTGTCCGCGCGTGGATTCTCTTTTTCGGGCCTGCGGAGAATCCCAAGGCCCACTTGGCCTTTCTTGCCCAGGTGGCCGCCTTCTTCCAGAAGACGGACCGAATCAATGACCTGCAGAAGCTCCGATCTGCCAAGAAAATTCATCATTATCTCCTCGCGCGCGATTGAAGGTTACTCGCTAAAATAGGTACAATTCGTCACGTCCCGGTACGCCGGGATCAAGGGGGGACCAGACTTCAATAGTCATCGTTCCTCTTTTTTTGTTTTTTCGATATGTTTTAACCCTAAAATTTTCAAAAGAGGGGCATTTATGCGCCAAATGAATCGCGGATGGAAAATCGCAGGGTCTTTAATGGTCGTAGGGATGCTGGCCACTGTTGCTCTGGCGGAAACAAAGGAAACAACGGAGTCAACGGCTGCTAAAACACGCGACGGGGAAGCCGTGCAGATTGAGGCGGTCGACATCCCGACAGCTGATATTCTGGATCCCATGACCTTTGCGACGGCCTTCCGCTTCTACAGCGAGGGCGGGATTATGTCGCGCCTGGTGTTGGGGCCGTTTAAGCGTCTCAATCTCGGAGTTTTCTTTGACGCTCAGCGGGTGATTGGCGGGGATGACCCCCACATGGTCACGCCGGACATCTTCGTGAAGATCCGTTTTTTTGACGGCACGGACATTATCCCCGCGCTGGCTCTGGGATATGAAAACCAGGGGTACCTTTATCAGGAATCGACGACAGATTTTCTTCAGGATGAAAGAGGGTTGTACCTGGTGGGCAGCCATGAGATCTTTCTGCCGGACTTTGAGCTGCATGCCGGCATGAACATCCCGAAAGTGGACGACGCGGAGCTTTTCGGTTTTTTCGGCGCCACCTGGAAGATCGTTCCGTCGTTCGCGCTCCTGGCCGAGTACGACAATATTCGTAAAGCGCCAAGCAGCCGCGTCAATCTGGGGGGCCGGTTCTGGATCAACGCGGCCTTCAATGTCGATGTTGCTGCGCGGAATGTCGGCCGGGGAGACGACCGCGGAGCTGAACGGATTGTCCGGCTCAATTACACACATAAATTCCCCTTTTGACGTCACCATGGCGAAAGAGGGTCATAACTCGTCATCCCCGGCAATCACTGGCCGGGGATCTATGGATGAGATTCCCCGCCAGTAACCGCGGGGAATGACGATAGGGAGAATAATGGCGCCTGAGATCGTTGATTTAGAGTTTGAGAAACCTATTTCAGAGCTCGAAAAGAAAATCGAGGAGCTGAAATCCTGCGCCGCGTCCGAGCATCTCGACTTCACAGAGGAAATCAAGGTTCTCGAACAAAAAAGCGAAGAGCTCAAACGCCAGATTTACGGCAAACTCACCCCCTGGCAGCGCGTTTCCATCGCCCGCCATCCCCAGCGTCCCTACACACTCGACTATATACGCCTTCTCTGTACGGATTTCATTGAACTGCATGGCGACAGGACCTTTGCCGAGGATGAAGCGCTTGTGGGAGGGTTGGCACGCTTCGAAGGCCAGCCGGTGGTTGTCATGGGACATCAGAAAGGCCGTACCGTTCAGGAATCCATGCGCCGCAACTTCGGAATGCCGCATCCGGAGGGGTACCGCAAAGCGCTGCGCCTGATGAAATTGGCCGAGAAATTCAAACGGCCGGTTTTAGCTTTTATCGACACGTCAGGCGCTTACCCCGGTATCGGAGCGGAAGAACGGGGACAGGCGCGGGCCATTGCGATTAATCTCAAGGAGATGGCGGCGCTTCGAACCCCCCTGATCTGTACCGTGATCGGTGAAGGCGGGTCCGGCGGAGCCCTGGCGATCGGGATGGGCAACCGGCTTTTGATGTGCGAGAACGCCTGGTATTCGGTCATTTCGCCGGAAGGGTGCGCGGCCATTTTGTTCCGGGACGCAACCCGCGCGCAGGAAGCCGCGGCCGCGCTGAAACTCACGGCTCCCGAGCTTAAAGAACTTGGGATCGTCGATGAAATCGTGCCGGAGCCGCAGGGTGGCGCGCATCGCGATCCGGCCGCGACCGCCGAAACGCTGCGCGGGATTCTCAGCCGCCATTTAAAGGAGTTGCAGGCGCTTTCACCCGATCAGCTGTTGGAAAACCGTTATCAGAAATTTCGCTCTCTGGGAACCTGGCGTGAAGGGGAAATGGAAGCTGTGGCGCATCGACGAGCCCCTCGCAAGCAGCGCCTCACCGCCGGCTAAAATTTAAAAAATCATAGGAGGACGTTTCATGGCTACAGATGTGTCAAAACGTGTTGCGATTCTAACCGGGGGTGGAGACTGCCCCGGCCTTAACCCGGCGATCCGCGGGTGTGTGATGAGGGGCCTGGATTATGGTTTCGAGTTTATCGGTCTTACGGAAGGCTGGCGGGGTCTTGTCGAAGGCAAAACCCAGCCGCTGGGCCTGGCCGATGTGAAAGAGATCGTTGGAAAAGGTGGGACGATCCTCGGGACGTCCCGCACCAATCCTTTTAAAAAAGAAGGGGCTGTCGAGAAGTGCCTGGAGACATTCAAGAAGCTTCGCCTGGATGCGTTGATCGCTTTAGGCGGAGAAGATACGCTGGGGGTGGCCGCGAAGTTTTATAAGCTGCACAAGCTCCCGATGATCGGCGTTCCCAAGACCATGGATAACGATCTTTCGGCAACGGACTACACCTTCGGGTTCGATACAGCCACCACCATCGCGATGGATGCGGTGGAGCGGCTCCGCGATACCGGCCGCAGCCATCCCCGCAACACGGTGCTGGAAGTGATGGGCCGCCACGCCGGATGGGTGGCGCTTTTTACGGCCATCGCCTCGGCAGCGGACTGGGTTCTCCTGCCGGAGCGTCCGGCGGACGTAAAAGCCATGTGCGCGCACCTGAAGCAAGTGCATGCGCGCGACAAAGTCGCCATTGTGGTCACTTCCGAGGCGGTTGATCTGCCCGGCATGAGCACGGAGGGCGAACAACTGGACCAGTTCGGCCATATGCTGTTGAAGAATCGCGCCTTGGGCGAAAAAGTAGCCGAGATCATTGAAAAAGAAACCGGCATTGAAACCCGTTCCGCTGTGATCGGTCATGTCCAGCGCGGCGGCGGCCCGACGCTCTTTGACCGTATCCTCGGGACCCGTGTGGGGGTCAAGGCGGCGGAGCTCGTGAACGAGGGTCACTTCGGCCAGATGGTGGCGTTGCGCGGCAATGAGGTGGTGGGGGTTTCTCTGGAAGAAGCCACGGCTCAGTTGAAAATCGTTCCGCAGGAGTGGCTCAAACTCGTAGACGTATTCTTTAAGTAGGCCAGAGGCCCGGGTCGGTCAGCCGACGATTCGAAGAGGATTAATCCGATGGAAATTGTCGATGTCCTGAAAGCCACTGTGCAAAAAGGCGGATCCGACCTGCATTGGGTCATCGGCCAGCCCCCGATGATCCGGCTCGACGGCGAGCTGCGGCCCATGACGGAATTCCCGGTGCTCACAGCTGAAGAATCCAAACGCCTGATCTACGGCTTTCTTTCGGACGAGCACCGGACGCGTTTCGAGCAGGATTGGGAGCTGGACTTTTCGGTGGCGGTGGAAGGAATCTCCCGTTTCCGCACCAATGTGCTCCTTCAGAAAAACGGCATTGAAGCGGTGATGCGAGTCATTCCCGTCCACATTCCGACGCCGGAGGAGCTTCAGCTGCCGCCGGTCGTCACGGATCTGGCGAATCTGCCGCGCGGCCTGGTGCTCGTCACAGGGCCTACTGGTTCCGGTAAATCCACGACGCTCGCCTGCCTGATCAATCTCATTAATCAGAAGCAGCGAAAACACATCTTAACGATTGAGGACCCGATCGAGTTCGTTTATGTCAACACAAACTCGGTGGTGCGCCAGCGGGAGATCGGCCAGCAATGCCACAGCTTCGGCGAAGCGCTTCGCCATGCGCTCCGCCAGGATCCGGATGTCGTGATGATCGGCGAAATGCGGGATCTCGAAACGATCAGCGCGGCGCTGACCATGGCGGAAACGGGTCATCTCGTTTTCGCGACGCTGCATACCACAGACGCGGCGCAGACGGTGGACCGCATCATCGATGTGTTCCCGGCGCACCAGCAGCAGCAGGTGCGCGCCCAGCTTTCCAGCGTTTTGAAGGGGGTTGTCTGCCAGACGCTGCTGCCTCGCGTGGAAGGCAAAGGCCGGGTGGCGGCCCGCGAAGTGATGATCGTGACCCCGGCGATTGCCAATAATATCCGGGAGGGGAAGACACATCAGATTTATGGCGCCATCGACACCGGGTCCCGGGTCGGCATGGTCAGCCTGGACCGGGCGTTGGCGGACCTGGTCAAAAAAGGATTGATCTCGATCGAGGATGCGCTGAGCAAAGCGAACCGTCCTGAACTCATCCGTCCAACCGGTTCATCCGCTGGCGCTTAACGATATGGCCGCGTCCGTACGAGAGTCTCTTAAATCAATTGAGCTTCTGTCCCAATTGCCGGATTCCGTCCTGGGTCCGTTAGCGGATCTATCGGCGATCCGTCCGGTGCGCGCCGGTGAAACGATTTTCTGCCAGAACGAACCCTCTCCTTATTGTTTTGGAATCCTTTCAGGCGAAGTCCTGATTCAACGGGTATCCAAGGACCCGCGTTTCCCTTCCAAAGTGCTTGGAGTCCTGGGGCCGGGGGATCTTTTCGGCGAATCGGCGCTTCTTGAAAATTGCCCTCGCGCGGCCATGGCCACCGCCAATAAGGATGGAGAACTTCTGGCCATTCAGGGGAATAAATTTCGCGAATGGCTGGTCCAGGAACCGGCTTTGGGTGTTCCCGTATTAATCAATCTGCTGGACCGTTCGCTCAGCCGGCTGCAACTTACAAGCCATGAACTGTCTATTGTTTACGGCGTGGGCCGGTTGCTCTCCGGGCCGCAGCCTTTTCAGGATCGCTTGGCGGCCGGTCTGGAATTCGTCAAAAGTTCGATCGATGGGCTCGATGATCTCTATTGTTTTGAACGAAGCGCGTATTGGGAGGAATTCGGCTGCCTCTATCCAACCACTGAACCGGATCGTCTCCCGGCGATCCCGCTGGCCTCCGCGCTGGCGGCGAAGGCCCAGGGACAATCCAGCGCGTTTGTACTGGACGAGCCGGATCAATGGCAGGCCGCTTCGGCGGCCCTTGTTCCGCTGATGAATGCGGATCGCCCCGATCAACCCCTTCAGGGATTTCTCGTGATGACCAGCCGTCAGCAGCCCCGGTTCTTTTCGCGTAATATGCTCCTGATGCTTTCGGCCATGGCCAATCCGTTAGCCGAAGCGCTGGCGCGCCAGAGCCGCCAGGAGGAAGCCTCGGCGCAGTCTCGCCTGGATCAATCCCGCCGGTCCTTTAACCTGTAATACGTATGGGTAGTCAGCCGGTTCGAATTCTCCGGTTACCCTCACCCCCGCCCTCCCCCTCAGCAGGGGGAGGGAGCGCCAGATTTTCTGGAAACATCATTTCCCTCTCCCTGTTGAGGGAGAGGGCCTGCCGACAGGCAGGGGTGAGGGCCACGCTAAGATGATGACTCGTACTTTAGGCCGTACTGGTATTTCCGTTTCCGAAATCGGTTTCGGCGCATGGGGCATCGGTAAAACGTGGTGGGGACCAGCTTCCGCAACGGATGACCAGGAATCTCTCACCGCGCTCCGCCGGGCTCTGGAGCTCGGCATTACTTTTTTCGATACGGCTTATGTTTATGGGGATGGCCACAGCGAAACGCTGATCAGCCGCGCGCTCCCGAAAAAAGGTCCCTGTCCTTTTGTCGCTACAAAGTGTCCACCGAAAAACCACGAGTGGCCTGCCGGATCCACGACTCCTTTAAAAGATGCTTTTCCCGCGGATTGGATCATTCAGTGTACAGAGCGGAGCCTCCGGAAGCTTAAGGTTGAGACGCTTGATCTTCAGCAATTTCATGTGTGGACCGATGCCTGGTGCGATGAGCCGGAGTGGCGTGAGGCGGTCGAGCGGTTGAAGCGGGAAGGCAAAATCCGTTTCTTCGGAGTTTCGATTAACGACTGCCAGCCGGAAAGCGCGCTGCGTCTGGTGGCTTCGGGCGCGGTCGATACCGTCCAGGTGATTTACAACATTTTCGAACAAGAGCCTTCCAGGGATTTATTCCCGTTGTGTCAGAAAATGAACGTGGGGGTTATCGTGCGCGTTCCATTTGACGAAGGAAGCCTCACGGGGATGCTTGCGCTTGAAACGCGTTTTGATCCGGAAGATTTTCGTTCGAGGTACTTTGGAGGGGAGAAACTCCAGGAAACCATTCGGCGCGTGGAGGCATTGAAGCCTTTTCTCGGCTCCAGCGCGCCGGCCCTCCCGCCGCTCGCTCTGAAATTTACCCTATCCCATCCGGCGGTTTCCGTGGTTATCCCGGGCATGCGGCGCCTTCGGCATGTGGAAGAAAACGTCCGCGTATCCGATGGCATACCGCTTCCTGCTGTTGTTATGAAGGAATTGACCGCACACGCCTGGCACCGCGATTTCTACCGGTAAGCTTCAGGGTTTCTGCGAAGGTCTCGTTTCCTGGGGTGTTTCGTCGAGTTGTTTGAGTTCCTGTGCGACGCGGTCAAACCATTCCACTAACGTTCTGCGGAGTTCGGAGATCCGTTTCTTTTCAAGCTCAGGAGTGGAAACGGAGACCGGAGCAGCTGTCATAGCCCACAACTTTGAGAGATTCAGGTTAAACTGCCAGGTCCAATTCCCGGCGTAAAACGTTTTCCAGTCGATCGGGACAAAAGAAGATGCTGCTTTGGATAAATGGACCCAGTTTTCATGCAAAGGATCCGTTTGCCCCAATCCTTCCTGCCGGGCGATTTCCTTGGCCATTTGAGCTGATTTCTGGATCAGTTTCTGATCTTTTGATGCCTCGTCTTTTGCCCCCAGAAACCGGTCGATGACCTGCCGGGTTTGTTGGACGGTGCGATTCTCGATTTTTTTTGCAACCTGGAGCTGGATCTCTGGATTGGGCAAGCGGAGCAGTTCGATGGCGTGTCCCCGGCTCAATGTGCTACGTCGCACATTCTCTTTGATGGGTTCTGGAAGATTCAGCAGGCCGATGGAGCGGGTCACGTAAGTACGGTCTTTCCCGGAAATCTGAGCAATGCGTTCCTGTGTCCAATAGACAGGATCAACCTGATTCAGCTGAGAAAAGCCTTCCGCTTCTTCAATGGGATCCAGATTCTCTCTTTGCAGGTTTTCCACCAGACTTTTAGCGGCGGCTTCTCCTTCCGAGATAACGCTGATCACCCGAGCTGGAATGGTTTCCCACCCCAGAAACTTGGCGGCACGCAACCGTCGTTCCCCTGATATAAGTTCAAAGCTGCAGGTGGCCAGTTCCACGTTGTCAAAAAACTCTTTCGGGTTTTTTGACATCTGGAGTTGAAACTTCGGGCTGGGAGCCACCCGAACGATAATGGGGTGAATTAAACCTTCGTGATCCATGCTTTCGGCTAAGGCCTGGATCGCCGGCTGGTTGAACGTTTTACGCGCCTGATGCGCGGACGGCAAAATTTGGTTGATCGGGATTTTGAGGATCATCTCGGTGATCTGGGGGGGCATGGGGGACTCCTTCGTCTATCGTCATCCCCGGCGGCTGCTGGCCGGGGATCCATCATGTTGTGCTACGGTTTGCCTGGGTTCCCCGCCAGAGACCGCGGGGAATGACGAAGTGACACTAATATTATGCAACGTGTTTTGAGCCGCGTCTATCCGGTTTTTAAGGCTGCGCGACCCAACAGGCGATAAACCGGGCCGCCGGTGCCCAGCCGGCTTTGCATTAAATCGAGGCTTGTGACTGGAATAGGGCCGATGGGAGCCCCCGCGGTGTTCCGCAAGGATGCTCTGAATTGCTGGATGTTCCCGGTCCGCTGAATGCGTCCCAGCGTCAGATGGCCATGAAAGGGCCGTTTCTCTTTCGGATAGCCGGATTTGGCCAGGGTCTCTTCGAGAGACAGCACCGCCTGTTTCAGCTTATCCGATCCCTGGTCTACGCCCATCCACAGCGTTTGCGGCGGCCCGTGAACGGGGAAACAGCCGAAACCGGCGAGCGTCAGGGAAAATGAGCGGGTTTCACGCAGCGCTTCTCCCAGGGCCTGTTGAATAAGGGGCGCCCGGTTATCGGGTTGTTCTCCCAGAAATTTCAGGGTGAGGTGGTACTGGCCCGGGCGCACCCAGCGGACTCGAACGGAACCCTGTTGGAAAAAGGATCGGAAAGGCGCCAGGCTGTTCTGAATATCGCGCTGAACGGATTCCGGAAGATTGAATGCAACAAAAAGGCGCATAGGTTTTCTAAAATAATTAAAACACATTATGAGTTTCTTTCATTTCTTATTTGTCGGTTTTATCGCCGGGTGGGTGCTCGGCCGGATTATTCGGGGCAAAGGGTTCGGCTTTTTCGGCAACATCGTGATCGGCGCGATCGGTTCTCTCATCGGAGGGTATCTCTTCGGTTTCCTCGGGGTTTCAGTCCGCAACACGCCCGGGTTGATCGTGATGGCGGTCGTCGGTGCGATCCTGTTCTTCCTGATGATCAATCTCGTGAAAGCGGCCCGTTCCAAAATGAAACGCAAAGGGAAAGAGAAAGAAGACGAGAAGAAGGAGAAGAAATGAGATTTTTGTTTTTGCTGGGAGCCATTTCTCTGATGATGGCAGGGCCAGCGCCAGCGGCCTCCTCTCATCAGCAAACTTCCTATGCCGGGAAGGTGCAGACCGAACTGGATCACTGGGGCGCGAAAGCGCAGGAACTCCAAATGCGCTCGCAGCGCGCCGGCGCCCGGAGCCGGGAAGAGCTCGATCGCCATCTGCAGAATTTAGACGGGTCACTCCATACGGCAAAAAATAAGTTGGAAGAGATGAGGTCATCGACGGAAAACAAGTGGAAAACGATCCGTCCGGAAGTCGACCATGCGCTGGCGGATGTCCGGCGCGCGTACCGGAAAACGTGGACCTATTTCAAAAAGCATCAGAAAGAAAAATAGAGTGAGGCCGGTCCTCCCCCCAGCTGCCCGATGGCTGTTCCTCCTGTTGTTCCCCGCCGCGGTTTGGGGGGCCACGCCGATCTTCGACGATGAGTTCTACGGCAACGAGTTGAACTCCAGCGCCTGGATTAAGGTGTCCGGCCGCCACAACTACAATAATGAGCAGCAATGTTACGTCCCTTCCGCTGATACGGTAGCCGACGGCAATCTGGTCATTACGAGTAATCAAGCCTCCGTTTCCTGCGCCACCGGCAGCGGTTATGCCTCGGGTATGGTTCAATGGCGGTCCTACAACTTTACCTACGGGACAATAGAATACCGTGCCAAGATGGCTGGCGGTCAGGGAGCCTGGCCGGCCATCTGGCTCCTCGGCGCGAACTGCCAGGCCGCCAATCCCAGCGATACGGCGATTGCGCCATGCCAGTGGCCGCTGCCCGGATCAAACGAGATTGACCTGACCGAAATCAACTTCCAGGACATGACCACGGTCTGGCAGAACGTCTTCGCGCCCAGCTACCCGGTATCGGAGTACAGCTGCCTGGCCCCCGTCTCGGATGTGAGCCAGAACTGGCACACCTATTCGTTTACCTGGACGCCAAACTCACTGACGTGGAAAATCGATGGGATCACGACCTGCACGCGGACGGAACCTCAATTGATCCCCTCGACACCGATGTTTCTCATGATTAACACGGCCCTGGGCGGCAATGTCGGTGGCGTCATTAATAACGCCACCCTGCCCCAGACGATGTTGGTCGACTATGTCCGGGTGACGCCGGCGGACGCCGTTCAGAGCGGCAGCAACGGTTTTTTTAGAGACACCGTCCATAACTATCCAAACCCGTTTTTCCTCGGGAGGGGATCAACAAAATTTGTTGTTGAGACGTCGGAAGGGGGCAGCGTCGATTTGCAGATTTTCGACGCGGGGGAGCAATTTGTTACAGCGCTCAGCGGTTCCATCACCGGCGCGGGACGGATGGACCTGATCTGGGACGGGCGCAACAGCAAAGGCGGCTATGTCAGCCCGGGGTTATATTTTGTGCGCATCCATGGCCAGGGAGTTCATGACGAAATTCAATTCCGTCGCGTGGTGGCGGTGAAATGACGGGTCAATGGATTTGTAGGGGCGCACCGATGTGCGCCCACCATGTTGTAACGCGATGGTTCGGGCGGACAGCGGTCCGCCCCTACGTTCTCGTGATCCTGTTTTTATTCGTGCCGGGGGTTGCTCTTGCTTCCGGCGAACCCGACGCGTTCGCCTTGAGCGGCATCAGCGCGCGCACCGGCGGCATGGGAAATGCGTTTATCGGTTTGTCCGACGATATTGAGTCGATTTATTACAACCCGGCGGGCCTGGGCAACCTGATCGATTCCGGCGTCACCGCCATGTATCAAACGCCGATGCTGCAAACCTCCCGCTCTTTTCTGGGGCTGAATAAGCGCTTGTCGTATCCGAGCCTGTCCGGCAGTATCGGTTTCGGATGGCTGCGCCTGCGCAGTACGGATATTGAACTGACCAGTTCGGATGAGCGAATCCTCGGAACCGATACATTGACCAACGACCTCTTTCTGCTGGGCGCCGGGGTCCATCCCCTGGCGCATTGGTCCGCCGGTCTGTCCCTGAAGTATTTCCGTTTTGCATTTAATGGATTTACCGAATCCGGTTTCGGCTGGGACGCCGGTGTTCATGCCCAGTACAATCCGTTCCGCTTCGGATTTGCTCTGACGGATATCACCGGAACGACCTTGAAAGGCGCCTCGGCGGAGCCGGGCGCGACGGAGGCCAAGGATAAGGTGCCGATGCGTTTCCGCCCGGGGGCGGCGTTCACGTTGAATCGCCCGTTCGATCTTCCCGTGGATTGGTCAGTAGATGTGGATGGTTTGATTAAAACGCAAGGGGCCCAGGACATGCGGTTGTTTGTCGGAAGCGAGTTGTGGGTCTTCAACGGGCGTGCGGCCCTGCGCGGCGGGATCGAGCAGCAAGTCGGTCCCACGATCGGGTTTGGCCTTCGCCTCGGGATGTTCCAATTGGATTATTCCTATCTTTTTAGCGCGCACCTGCAGGATGAAAACCGTCTCGGCACCACGATTCACTTCTAGCACGGAGATTTTGATAGAATTCCATCCATCGTCTTATGACTCAACCCTCTCGACCTAATTCTAAAAAGCAACACCCGCCTGACCCGGAAGGCTTTAACGTTTGGGACCCCGATATTCTGAAGCGGATGGATGAGCTGATCGATCTGGCCAAACCGCCGGAAGTCGATGAGGATAACCGGGATCTGGTGCGCCAGATCATGGTAACGGCGCTGAAAACGGAAAACTCCAACCTGAGCCGCGGCGACGCCAAGATTCTGTCCCGGGCGATCCGTGAGCTGCGTTACGGCTTCCGTATTTTCAAGGATTATCGTGACCGGAGAAAAGTAACGATCTTTGGTTCTGCCCGCACGTCTAAGACCGATCCCGATTACAAACAGGCGCTTCAGTTCGCAAAATTAATGGCCAAGAACGGTTTTATGACGATCACCGGGGCTGGCCCCGGCATCATGCAGGCCGGCAACGAAGGCGCCGGAAAGAATAACAGCTTCGGCATTAACATCCGCCTGCCGTATGAGCAGTCGGCCAACGAGTTCATCAACAAGGACCCGCGCTTTATCGACTGCCGGTTTTTCTTTACGCGGAAACTGATGTTCGTGAAAGAAACCAGCGCCGTCGCTTTTTTCCCCGGCGGTTTCGGGACGCACGACGAAGCGATGGAAAGCCTGACCCTGGTTCAGACGGGGAAAAGCGATCCCATGCCGATCGTTTTCGTGGATGCGCCCGGAGGGAATTACTGGCGGGATTGGCAGCGTTACATCGAGGGACAGCTGCTGAAGCGGAAAAAAATATCGCCGGAAGATATGAGTCTCTACAAAATCACCGACAACGTCGACGAAGCCGTGGCCGAGATCCTGCATTTCTACCGGAATTACCACTCCCTGCGGTTTGTGAATGACCAGCTGGTCATCCGGACGCTGAAACCGACTCCCTCCGCTTTACTCAAAGAGTTAAATGCGGAGTTTAAATCCATCTGCGCCGAGGGCACGATCCTCGCGACGCCGCCTTTCCCCGAGGAGCGGGACCACCTTCAATTGCCGCGCATCGCCTTCGCCTTTAACCGGCTCAACTTCGGACGCCTGCGCCAGCTGATCAACCGCCTCAACGACGCTTCGAATTAAACTGCGGATTCCGAATGATGCCGGATGTCCTTGCCGGCCACCACGAACACCACGTCTTCAGCGATGTTGGTGGCGTGGTCCGCGATGCGCTCCAGGTTGCGTGAAATGAGGATCAATCAAGGGCCCGCTTGATGGTGGAGGGATCCGACAACATGAAAGTCAAAAGTTCTCGGAACACCTGTTCTTTTAA
>JBAZWU010000007.1 GCA_041660185.1 Elusimicrobiota bacterium
AGAGCAGCGGGGCGGGCGCCGACCGGGATATCAAGGAATGAGGCGCCCTCAGTCCCGGAAGAGGCATAGGACGGACCCGAAAGGGGGAATACCAATCCCAGAAGTAAGAAGCCAACGAGTCTGCCAAGCCAATTCGTTTTCATGAAATTCATAGTAGTCCCTCCGCCCTGCCGTATGTGTTACCTCTAGTAAGTGTGTGGCATCCCAATCTTACGGCTAGGTTGTCAGTTGATTACAACCAGGTTAATTTTTAGGGCAACAGCTGGAGGGAATTGAATCGGATTGTATTTACGGTCTGTTTTGGGTGTTTATTGCGGCTCAGGCACTACCGGATCACAACGAGCTTTCCTCGCTTCGTATTGCCCTGGGGGTCTGTCACCAGATAGATGTAAATTCCCGAAGCCACCTGTTTGCCGTTATCGTTGGTCAGGTTCCAGACGGCCTGCTGGTTCGTTTCGTTCAGCGTCGCGGCCCATCTTCCGGAGAGTGTAAACAGTTTGACCTGGCTTCCGGCCGGCAGACGGTCGAACGTTACGCCGGAAGAAGCCGCGTGCCGGTCGCTCCGCCAGGGGTTCGGGTAGGCCCGAACCCCATCGAGAATGCCTGACGCGCTTGAACTGGTAATCGTTGTCACCGTTGCTCTCGACTCGGCGGAGGAGTTGCCCTCGGCATCGTAGGCTTTGACCGAAATGTAATACGCATTCCCGATGGATAAACCCGAAATAGTGGCGGTCAGCACGTTGCCGATATCTTTGTTCGCGTAGCCGGGAACCGGGCTCGACAGGTTGGCGCTGGTTGAAAGGGTGACCACGTACCCCACAACGCCTACATTATCCGTTGAAGCCGTCCAGTTGAGGCGAAAGCCGGTGCCGGTGATTCCGCTGACGCTCACCGTTCCCGGTGCGCTCGGAGGGGTGGCATCCGGCTCACCCGGTCCGCTGGGCAACGGATTCGGGTTTCCCAGATACTCCCAGATGTACTTTGTCAGTGTCTGCCCGTTCGCGCAGAAGCCGCGGGCGCCGCTTAGCGTCTGGACGGGTCCGGTGGGTGCTCCGTACAACGCGGCGGCTGTTGGACCGGTATAGCTGTAGCTGCGCATGTCCCGCCGGATCACGTCCTCATACGGGAAGGGCCAGAGATCCACGGCGGTCACGGTATTGTAGCCGGGGTCTCCCCAGAGCGATCCCGATACGCCGATCCGCTTCAGGATGGTGGCGCCGATATCGCCGCCGTCGGAGGCTTTTCCTTTCAGGGTGGTGTTGTCTGATTCGATCCGGGTAATATATCTCAGATTCGGGTTGGCATTCGCGCTATGGGCGCCTGTCGGTGTCCCGCCGGTCCGGTTGGCGTTGTTGGCATAGAAGACGTTGTAATCCTCGGTGCTCCAGCTGTTCAGGGCGGCTCCTTTGATGTTATAGAGGACGCTGTTCCGGATCGCTGTCGCATTGACCGGGTCGTCACCCGGAGAGAATCGCAGACCGACGCCGGAACCGTCATCGACGGTCGCGATGGCGGGTCCGTAGAGGTCGCCGAAGGTCATGTGAGCGTAGGTGGCCGAATCCCGGGCCCAGGTGCCCTCCCGAATATGCCAGCCGACGGAATTCGAATAGTTGATGTTGTTCAGATCCTTTGACAACGTCCCAAACTGGGCGTCCACGTTCAGTGCGATGGAGCCTGTGACGTTGATGTTTGTCGACGGCCCGTCTGTGCTGGGAATGAGGAAGGAGCCTCCGTAATAAGCCGAGTTGACCAAGAACTCGATATGGTCGCCGTCGATATCGATGCAGTTCTGACATTCGATTGTGTCGGAGTGATAAAACGAATAGGAACCCGTCACGTCATTGCCGTTGGAACGGTCATTGCGCGTCACGGTTCGCCGGAAGATCGTGTGGCCGACATGGTAGACAAGAAATTTGTAGCGTCCCGAGCCCCACGCGTAGCATTCCTCAAGCAGGATGTACTGCGATTCCAGCAGGCTCCAATCGTTGGGGTTCCGTCCGCTGATGCTGAAGGTGGCGCAGTTCCCGTCGCAGGAATCCTCAAAGCCGTTCCGGATGAACTTCATGTGGTCGATGGAAAACAGCGAAGCACCGGTTGCCTGGCGACGGAATACAAATCCCCTGATCGTGATATAGCGCATGGGAGACTGCGGGTAGCCGGCCATCGAAATCGGGCTCGAGGTTCCCTGGCCGTCAACGACAACGCCCCCGTCGGTCTCAGCCTGAACGGTCGTATAGTGTCCGTCGCTGCCGGAGGGCGGGCGCTCGCCGTCATATTGAGAGATAACCGTCTGGTTGGTGTAGGTGCCGTCCTTGACGATCAGCGTGTCGCCGCCGGCCATGGCGGAATAGGCGCGTGTGAAGTTGGCCCAGGGGCTGGCGTTGGTACCGGCGCCGGTGGTGTCGCTTCCAGTCGTGGAGATGTAGTAGGTGGCGGCGCGGCCAAAGGCTGGAATCAGCAGAAAAACAAGAATCAATATCCGATTGGCTTTCTGTTTCATTGTCACGGTAAAAATGGAGCCGGGGATCGGAATCGAACCGACGACCACCTGTTTACGAAACAGGTGCTCTACCAGCTGAGCTACCCCGGCGAAAACATCAGAGCAGAAATCAGAGAGCAGATATCAGAAAGCACTCACCAGTTTCTTTAAGCCACGCCGTTTTTCTGCTCTCTGATTTCTGCTCTCTGATCTGCCGTAAAATGTGCCGAGGGACAGGATCGAACTGTCGACACCTGGTTTTTCAGACCAGTGCTCTACCACTGAGCTACCTCGGCGAAATCGTTCAGACCAGTGCTCTACCACTGTCCCGTCCTCTATCTGGCTCGCCTTCGGCGAGCTAACTCGACGGGACTGCACCGACCAATTAAGTCGCCTCTGGCGACTAAAACAGAGGACGGTGCTGAGCTACCTCGGCAAAAAATTCACACTATTCTACATTTCCGCTCAGTAATTCGCAAAATCACGCCGGAAGGATTATTGCTCGCAGAGGAAGTGCCAGTAGGGAAATTGGTCCGAGACGGTGACCTTTGAGAACGTGTCTTTCAGTTTCAGAATATCCTGCCTTGAAACCCGTTGTTCAATCCGTGTGAAGAACCGGTCATAGACGTCCTGCTCGATCCGCCGATAACTCTTGTCGTGGTAGAAGTCATACAGCGGGACATGCCGGCTGAGTCCGAGCGGCCGCAGTATCTTTCCTAGCAAAATCAGCGGATAGTAAACGCCGACGGTTCCCAGGTGGGAAATGATTTTGCGCAGGGTTTGGTTCCGGATCCGGCAAAGGAGTAGACGCAGGCCGGTCACCATCGCGAGGAGGAGCCGGAAATAAAAGGGCCGGTTATCCAGCGCGTAATATAGGAACACCAGGTTCTTCGGAGCCCAGCGGCGCAGGGCGCGGACTTCCTCTAAACAAGGTGTCGGCAAATGATGGAGCACTCCGAGACAGAACAGAAAATCAGCGAATCCTTCCCGGAAGGGCAGTGATTTCAAATCGCCTCGGAAGAATAGGGCTTTATCGGTGCCTTTCAGGTTCCGGCGCGCGACAAAAATCGCGTCCGAGAAATCCACCAGCACAACTTCCCGACAGCTGTCTTTGATCAAAAAACTCCAGCGCCCGTTCCCGCAGCCGAGGTCGCAAACGCGTGCCTGAGTCAGGCTCCCCGGGGGAATCAGGTCGAAGTAACGCAGGAATTCCTGCTGATGTTCCGGCAAAATCCGGTCGTAGGTTTTCCATTCTTCCCCGAATGTGAATTGGATGTCTTCGGCGAATTCGTGGGGATGGGGGGAAGAAAGTAGTATCACGTCATCGTGAATCGGATAGTGAACGGAGCCGACGCGCAGCGAGTTGGCCTGCAATTCAATGTCCGGTGTCCCGAAAAGGTCCCGGAGCGTATCCAGTTTATTCTGGTAATACATGCGGCCTATTATATATTCTGCCCGTCATTTCTATGTATTTTAGTGTTGACCCGCTTCCTAGAGCCTGATATACATACTCGCGTGACTTATTGGCTCTCATGAAAGTTCGATTTCACCGTTTGTTTGCTGCTGTTTCAGTCATGCCGCTGATCGCGGTTCACTTGTCGGCCGAAAGTGGCACATCCGGTTTCTCCTTCCTGAATATCCCCGTTGGCGCTCGTGCGACCGCCATGGGCCAGGCGTTCACCTCCGTTCCGAATGATGTCCAGGGGCTGGCGTATAATCCGGCCTGTTTGGCGACGCTGGCCGCGTCCCAGGTTTCGTTTCAGCATTTAACTTACGTCGAAGAAGTGACCCAGGAAGCGGTTTCCTATGGTCACGCGGGGCGGCAGGAGGGATTCAGCTGGGGGGGATTTGCCAACTACTTGCGGGTGGGATCCATCCCCAGGACCGTTTCGACGCTGCTTCCGGCCGGGGACGGATTCACGGAGTCCGGAACATTTTCCACTTATGACATGGCGTTAGGGTTGACCGGGGCGGCCCCCGTGACCGAAGACCTGGTGTTCGGATCCACGCTCAAAGTGCTGCGGGAATCCTTGGTTGACGCCGCTTCCAACGGTGCGGCCATCGATGTCGGAGCGATTTATCAGGCGAACGATGAGCGTTCATGGAATCTCGGTTTGGCGTTATTGAATCTAGGTACCGCTTCCCGGTTTGCGGATGCCGCGGTGAAGCTGCCCGCGACGGTGCGGGCCGGGGTCTCCGGCCAGCCGTTTGCCCAATGGCTTTTTTCAGCGGATTATGTCCGGCGGCAGGATACCAAAGGGGAATTTGATGTCGGGGCGGAGATCACCCCGGTCCGGATGCTCTCCCTGCGGGTGGGTTACCGGTATGCGATCACCCGCCCGGATCTGGGCACCTTGTCCGATTTCAGCGGCGGTTTCGGGATCCGCCTGAAATCCTGTTCAATTGATTATGCGTTCGTTCCTCTCGGCGATCTGGGCCTCACCCACAGAGTTAGCTTGAATATCCGTTTTAAACGCCTTCGAGATTAATCTCTTGCGCCGTCATCCCCGAGTGCCACTGTCGGGGATCCATCATTGATATCTAGATCCCCCGCACCGTCCACCTGTTGAATCGAACAGTCGGTGCGGCCCCGTCGAAGAGAACATCAACGGGAAGTCGGGGCCGCCAGTATCCGCGGGGGATGACAGCAATTTTGAAAGATTTTGCTATAGTTTTCCTGAATGGACCGCGCAACCGCCCGATTAACCAGCCGTATCCTCAGCTTTGGCCTGCCGCTGCTTTATCTGTTCACGTCGATTTCCTTTTATCTTCATACCTACGACTCCGCCCAGGTCAAGATCACCATTGTCCAGATGTTCGGCACGCTCGTGACGGCGTTCTGGTATATGAAGCTGATTTGCGAGCGAGACGTCCCCTGGCGAAAATACGCGCCGTTGGCGGTTCCTCTCCTGGCGTCGCTGGTGTCCGGCCTTTTGTCGTTCAGCCACACGCCGTACCCGGGTCCCAGCATCGATGAGACCTTGCGCCGGGTGTTCTATATCCACTTCGCGCTCATCGCCTTGATTGAAATCAATACGCTGGAGCGCCTGCGCCGGATGATTCTCTATCTGCTGATCGCGGTGGCGGTGGCGGTTCTTTATGGGTTGGTGCAATTTCTGGACCACAAGTTCTTCCCGGCGCCTACTTTTTCCGGCGGCCTCGATCCGTTTGTCTGGCGGCAGGCTTTTGGCCAGCGCGTTTTCTCGACGTTTGGAAATCCGAACTTCTTTGGGAATTTCCTGGTCATTTTAACGCCGGTGACGCTGGCCCTGATTCTCAAGCGCAGCATGAAGCAGCCGCTTTCCATTCTGCTGCTGGTGATTTCAAGTTTGTTGGTGTCGGGTGTGTTGTGGCAGCTTCCCAAACTGCTCGCTTTCGCTCACTTGACGAGCTGGTCGGATGCCATCCTGTCGCTCATCCTGATCGGGTTTTCTTTCTGGGTGGCGATCCGGTTCTCCTTCCTCGGGCTTTTGTTCTTCCTTATTACGCTGTGCAACGTGGTGACCGAATCCAAAGGGGCGTGGATCGGTTATTCGGGCGGTATGACGGCCTTTTTTGTGTTGATGGTGTTCTATTTCGCGCAATTCCGTTTTGAAGGCACCCGAAGGGCGATTCAGCGGGCCGTTGTCGTGACCCTCCTGGTTTGTGTGATCGGAGTCACCTACATGTCCCGCCAGCGGGTGGATTCCCTGCGTTTCAGAATTTGTACCTGGGTCTCGACCTGGGAAATGGGATTGCAGCATCCGGTCTGGGGCAATGGCGTCGGCAGTTTCCGTGTTCTGTATCCGGCGTTCCGGCGCCCTCATATCTTCCATATCGAAGGCAAGCACAACACCGAAACCGACCACTCCGAAAATGAGTATTGGGAGGTGTTTCAGGATGAAGGGGTGATCGGTTTCGGAATATTTATTTGGGTGATCACCACCTTTTCCCTGCTTGGGGCGCGCGCTCTTCGCCGTTTTACCGAGGGGCAGGCGGTCCGGGATGTGTCGACGGGAAAACGGAAGATGGTCACCGATCCGCGGGCCTTTTATATGCTGGGGATTCTGGCGGCTTTCTGGGGGATGCTGATCCATAATTTGATGGACGTCAGCCTGCGGTTTGTGTCTTCCGGGATATTCCTGTGGCTTCTGGCGGGGCTGATCGGCGCGATGGTCCTGCACGATCCGCTTCCGGACACGGATGCGGCGCGGGAAAAGAATGAATCGAACGACGATGTGTCGGCAGGACATCCGCCCGCGCTGATCACACTGGCCAGCGCAATCAGCGCCGTTTTGTTCGGTCTTTTTACCTACCGGCTCTTCGTGCAGTTCAGCGATACGCAGGGGCCTTTCCCTGATCCGCTGGGGGAGCAGCTGCTTTGGACGATCGCCTGGGCCGCTGTTCTGGCGACCGTGGCAACGGTCTGGGGGGCCCTGTATCGGATAAGCCGTTCGTTGAAGATCGTTTATCCGTTTCTGGTTTTGTGGGCCACCCTTCCGCCGTTGTACCTCTTCTGGGGTTATTTTATGGCCGATGTCTACCACAACCGGGGGATTTTCTATTCCAAGCAGGGAAACTGGAGCACCGCGATTGATAATTACAAGAAGGTCGTCGAGCTGAATCCGAACTACATCATGGCTTACTACTTCATGGGCAATGTGTACACCGATCGCTGGCAGCCGGATGATCTGCAGAATGCTCTGGCAGCCTATGGCCAAGCCTGGCGGATCGCTCCGAATTACGTGCAATCGCATCATCAGGCGGGACTGGTCTTCCTGAAAAAAGGGCAGGACGAACGGAACCGCTCCAATACGCTCCAATCGCAGCCCGGGGCGCGGTCGGAAGCCATTCAATCTCTGGAAAAGGCCCGGAACTACTGGGAACAGGCGCTCGTGTATTTTCATAAGTATCACGGATTAGATCCTGTTTTTGAGCCGAATTACACCCGCATGGGCTGGGTTCATATGCAGCTGGCGGAAATCGACACGCTGGAGAATAAACCCGAGGCGGCTCAGCGGCATTACGATGCGGCGGAGATAGCCTACAAAGAATCGCTGGGCGCCTGGGTTTGCGGCTCGCCCGGAAACAACATGATGCACGAGGATTGGGACAGGACCCACCGCCATTGGAGCGCGGAGATGTTTGAAAATCTCGGCAACGCGCGTTTTGTCCGGGGACGTCTTTCAGAGGCGGCGAAGGCCTACCAGATGAGCCTCTGGCGCGACAAAACTAATATCCGTGTCATGAAAAATCTGGCTTCCGTTTATCAGCGGTTGGGACGCCAACAGGATATGACGCGCCTCTGGAACCGGATGCGCGCCCTCGCTCCTCAAGACCCCGATGTTCAACGTGTTTTCCATGGAACCATTGCCCCGCCTCGTTCGTAGTCTGCTGTACATCCTCTTCGGTGTTTGTCCGATCCTCTTTTTCACGGACCTGACCCGCAATCCTTATTACACCCAGATCGCCCTGATGAACGTCCTGATCCCGGGGATCGCGCTGTTCGGGTTGATCGGGGCTTTTCGGAAAAAAGAGCTGGTGTGGGCTTTCACCGTTCTGGACCGGCCTCTGCTGATCCTCATTGGCTTCAGTCTCTTTTCGTGGCTGGCTTCGTTTGCGGCGCACCGGTCGTTTCTCTCGGCGATCTATAGCGAGGGAAGCCGCGGGGCGATCTTTCTCATCGTCAACACGTATCTCGTCTACGCGATCGCACTGCGCGTCCAGGACCGGAAGCTTTTCCGGAACCTGCTCTGGATCACATACCTCGTCAGCGTCATCGCCTCGGTTTATGGAATGGCCCAGTATTTCGGAGTCGAGCTGATCTGGCCGCATAACCTGAATCCGTACGGAAGCCGGCCGGTCTCCACGTTCGGGAATCCGAACTTCATGTCCTCCTATCTGGTGCTGGTAATCCCGGTGATGATCGCTGATCTCCTTTTCCAAACCACCGGAGCGCCCCGCGTTTTTCTGCTGGCAGCGGTCTTATGCGATGTGGGCGCCTTGCTGGCCACGATGACCCGCTCGTCCTGGCTGGGGATGCTGGTGGGACTGGTCATCGTGGGCTTGGGTTTGTGGCCGACGCTGGACGCCAAGCGGCGCGTTTCGATTCGTAAGTGGGGACTGGTGGTGGCACTGGGCATCGGGCTTCTGGTTATTTTCTGGCCCCAGGGCCAGAGCTCGAACTACAGAGCCACCGTTCTCACGCGTTTGACCGAGGTCAAGCAGATGGTGCACGGACGCTATGCGTCGGCGTCCCAGCGGTTCCTCATCTGGACCGCGGCCTGGGGAATGGTCCAGGATCATCCGCTCATCGGGAAAGGATGGGGATGCTTCGAGCTTTTTTATCCTTTTTATCAAAGTCAGTTGCTTTTGGAACCGGCTTTCCAAGGGTATCGCACGCATGCCAATAACGCGCACAACGAGATCATGGAGTACTGGGCTCAGATCGGAACGATCGGGCTCGGGCTGGTCTTGTGGCTCTGGGTCGTCTTTTTCCGGTTCAACGCGTCGCTGGCCCGCCGGTTGCCCGAATCCTGGCGCGCGATGGCGTGGGGGCTGATCGGCGGCGTGGCCGGGATGCTCGTCGATAATCTGCTCAATGTTTCCGTGCATTTTGCGGTTCCCGCGCTGCTGTTCTGGTGGTGGGTCGGCAGCCTGTTTGCCCTGGATCCGTCAACGGTCCGGACGGTGCGCTGGGATCTGAGCTCGTTCTGGCGAAAAGCAGGCGTGATTTTGGCTGGCGTCTTTCTGGTTTGTCTCATCGCGCGCAGCTTCTGTTTCTGGCGGCAAGAGATCAATTTCTTTGAAGGATTTAAGCTGTCCAAAGGCGGCACGAATCTGGTCTCCGCGCAAGCCGCGCTCGAGCGCGCCTACGCCTGGCATCCGCTGGAGGTCAACAACAACTACGAACTGGGCAATGTCTACGCCCGCCTGAATCAAAAAGAGAAAGCGCTGGTAATGTACCGGCGGGCGCTCGACGCCAACGCCGGCTACGACGAAATCTATTTCAATCAGGGGACGATGCTGATGCAGCTCGGCCGCGATCCGGAAGCGATCGCCAATTACCGGATTTGCCTGGCCATTAACCCGTTGTCGCACGACGCGTACAACGCGCTGGCGACTGTATACATGAAAAACATTCCGCGGTTCGGGGCGGAGACGGAGTCGCTTTACCAGCAGGGGACCCGGGTTTTTCCGCTGGACAAGGATCTCTGGAACAACCTGGGGTATCTCTACACGCAGGGGCAGCGGTGGGAACCCGCTTATCAGGCCTACTTTCAGGCGCTCCAGGTGGATCCGGAGTTTGATCTGGCCCGGCGCAATATCGCCGCCATTTTGAAGCACCTGCCTCCGTCGACGGCAGAACCGTTTCTCCGGATCGAGGCGGATTTCCGCGACGTGGAGCGTTTGATGGACGGCCGGCGCTGGAACGAGGCGTTGGTCAGAGTTCGACGTCTTGAAACCGCTCTTCCGCGTTCCTACCGGGCGCATTTTTATGCCGGCAATATTTTCTTTTCGCTTAAACGCCTGGACGAAGCCGCGGTCGAGTACGAACAGGCGGTGGCCCTGCAGCCCGGCGGCGAAGGCGCCTGGCAAAATCTGGGCGTGACTTACGATCGTCTCGGGCAGACCGACAAAGCGGATCAGGTTTTCCGAAAAGTCCTTCAGATCAACCCGGCCAACCAGACGGTCAAAGCCCGCCTCGGTATTCAGTAAAGTCGCTCACCCTCACCCCCCCCTCTCCCTCAGCAGGGAGAGGGGGATAAAGCCCATAGAAAATCTGACGTTCCCTCCCCCTGCGGAGGGGGAGGGCAAGCCGGACGGCCGCTAGGCCGGACAAGCGCGGGTGAGGGTCGCCTCGGCATTCCCTAAATCTGTTAGAATATCGACGCACCATTTTCTCATTCCTTGAGGAGCCTATACATGTCAGGTCATTCACGATGGGCAGGGATTAAACATAAAAAAGGTATCGCCGACGTCAAACGCGGCAAACTCTTCACCAAGATCATCCGGGAAATCACGATTGCGGCGCGAATGAGCGGTGGCGCTCCCGAAAGTAATCCGCGTTTACGGAAGGCCATGGAAGATGCCAAAGTCGCGAACATGCCGAATGATAACGTTAAAAAGGCGATTTTGCGCGGTACCGGCGATATGGACGGTGTCAATTACGAAGAACTGATGTATGAAGGCTACGGTCCCAGCGGCGTGGCGGTGATGGTAGAAATCACCACCGATAATAAGAACCGTACCGCTGGTGAAATCCGCCGTATTTTTTCCCAGAGCGGAGGGAATTTAGGAGAGACCGGGTCGGTGGGGTGGGTGTTTTCGATGAAGGGTATTCTGGCCGTCGAAAAATCAAAGGCCAGTGAGGATCAGTTGATGAGCCTGGTGCTGGATGCGGGCGCGGAAGATCTAACCACCGATGATCCGGACGTTTTTGAAGTTACGACTCAGCCGGCCGACTTCGAGAAAGTCAAGAAAGCGCTCGAAGACAATAAAATTCCAACCGTAACCGCGGAAGTGACCTTGCTTCCAAAGACTTACGTGAAACTCACGGGCACCGCCGCTGGCCAGATGATGACCCTGATGAATTCGCTGGAAGATCACGACGATGTCAAAAACGTTTACGCCAACTTCGATATTCCAAAGGAGATTATTGAAGCTGCCGCCAAGTAACAAGACCGTTGTTCTCGGCATCGATCCCGGACTGGCCACCACCGGATGGGGCGTCGTCGAAAAGGGCCCCTCGCTGGTTGTTCGGGCGTATGGCGCCATCCTGACTCCAGCCTCCACTCCCCTGCCGGACCGCCTGACGCAACTCCGCCGTGATCTTATTCAAATCATTCATAACTTCCAGCCCGCGCTCATGGCGATTGAAGAGTTGTATTTTGCGAAGTTTGCGGTCAGTATCGCGTCGACGGCGCAGGCGCGCGGGGTCATTCTCGTGACCGCCGCTGAGATGGGATTGCCGATTGTGACGTATAATCCGCGCGCGGTCAAAATCGCTTTAACCGGTTTCGGTTCCGCGAGTAAGATTCAGATGCAATCCATGCTGCAGCGCCATTTCCGCCTTCAGGAACTTCCGAAACCCGATGACGCCGCCGATGCCCTGGCGATCGCGCTGTGCCACTTGCAAACAAATCATCATCTCAAAATACCGGTTTCACGAAAGTCGCGGGCTGATTTTGAAGCGGAACTCGCGGCCCGCGCCGGTGTTTCTTTGCTGCCGGTCGGAGGCAACACAACTCGTCATTCCCGGCGGTCGCTGGCCGGGAATCCATCATGCCGTACGACGATGATGGATCCTCCGCCAATGGCCGCGGAGGATGACGATAAGAGGATGGGGAATCTCTGATGATTGGTAGCTTACGAGGCACGTTACTGAATAAATCGCCGGGGGACGCGCTCGTGGAGGTCAACGGGATCGGCTACGAGGTCTCCGTGCCTCTTTCGGCTTATGATCGCTTACCCGAAGAGGGATCCGACGTGCAGATGTATATCAGCGAATCGATGGGGATGTATGGTGGAGGCATTACGCTTTACGGTTTTCTCTCTCTGGAAGATAAAGAGATTTATCTACTGCTGCGCGAAATCCCTGGAACCGGCGCCAAAAAAGCCCTCGATTATCTGGACAAGATTATGAAGTCCGCTCCTGATTTCCGCCGGGCGGTTCTGGAAGGGGATGTCCGCGCGCTCGTCAGCCTGTTCGGGTTTACCCGGAAAACCGCTGATAAAATTGTTGCGGCGCTGAAAGACCGGATGGGCGCCGTGCGGATCACGGGCCGCGAAAAATGGTCCCAGGCGATGGGCTCGACGGGCACCCATGAAGCGATCGCCGCTCTGGTCCACCTCGGATACCGGGAGTCGGAAGCACGGGCCGCGCTCGAGCAGCTGCCGTCCCAGGCTAAATCCAGCGGGTCAACCGCCGAACTGATCAGGGAAGCGTTAAAACAATTATCATGAACCCTTTAGACAAAAATCCAGCCTTGATGCCGCGCGTGATCCCCGACGAAGAACTGATGGAGCAATCCCTGCGGCCTCAAACGCTGGAGGAGTTCGTCGGCCAGGAGCGCTTGAAGTCGAACCTGCGCGTGTTTATCGAAGCCGCGCGCCAGCGGAAAGAACCCCTGGATCACTGCCTGTTCTATTCGCCTCCCGGCCTGGGGAAAACCACTCTGGCCGGCATCATCGCGCACGAGATGGGCGTCGGTCTGCGCATCACCTCGGGACCGGTGCTCGAACGCAAAGGCGATCTCGCCGCGATCCTGACCAGTCTGGCGGAGGGGGACGTTTTCTTTATCGATGAGATCCACCGGCTCAACTATGTGGTGGAGGAAACACTCTACTCGGTGATGGAGGATTTTAAGCTCGATATCGTCATCGGAGAGGGGCCGAGCGCCAAGACCATCAATCTTCCGGTGCCGCGCTTTACACTCGTCGGCGCCACGACGCGCGCCGGGCTCCTCACAAGCCCCTTGCGCGATCGGTTCGGCATCACCGCTCATCTGGAATTTTACACGGAAGCGGAGCTGATCACGATTCTGAAGCGCTCCAGCCGCATCTTGAAGGTGAACGTGGATCAGGAAGGCTTACGCGAAATGGCGCGCCGCAGCCGCGGCACGCCCCGCATCGCCAATCGACTCCTTCGCCGCTTGAGGGACTTCGCCGACATGACGCCGGAGAAAAAGATTACGGTCGCTGTCGCCGCCCAGGGACTATTAGCGCTCGATGTCGACAATCTCGGCCTGGATACCATGGACCGGCGGCTGCTGACCACGCTGATTGATAAGTTCAGCGGCGGACCCGTTGGGATCGATACGCTGGCGGTCGCCATCTCGGAGGATGTGGAAACTCTGACGGACGTTTACGAGCCGTATTTGATTCAGTGTGGTTTTCTGGCGCGCACGTCGCGCGGTCGTGTGGCAACGGAAAACGCCTACCGGCATCTGGGACGCCCCGTCCCGAACGGTGTTCCAAAAGAAACTCCGGCTCCGCAGCAACATCTCTTCTGAATTCCATGGAACTTTCCGCCCTTGGACGTGGGTTGATCGTGCGCTGTCTGGTCATCAGCCTCGTAACATTGTTTGTCCCTTCTGGTTTTTCTGAAGAAGCGCACCATCCGTGGTTTGAGAACGCCTCGGCGTCCAGAGGGACCGTTGTTGAAACCCCTTCTCTTCAACTTCCCCAAACCGTTCGTATCCGCATTCTTCGGACTAAACACAGTCTTCGTTTGACGTGTTCGGGGGCCTATGCCGCGCGATCCATCGCCGGGGGGAAGATCATCCCCCTTCACGGCGCCTGCACGGCCCGGCGAACCAAGAAAGGGATACAGGTCGGACGGTCGGTTTATTCCGGAGGGGTCCGGGTGGCTCCCGCCAATCCATCGGACTATATGGTATTGAACGGGCGGCGGTGCCGGGGGGCCATGGTGTTCCAGCCTCTGCCGAACGGACGGCTGGATGTCGTCGAACATGTGGGGTTGGAAGAGTATCTCTATGGTGTTTTGCCCAGGGAGGTCGGCGCGGATTGGCCGTTGGAAGCTTTAAAGGCCCAGGCGGTTGTTTCACGCACGTATATGGTGGCCAATCTCGCGACGGATCCGGACCAGCGCTACGATGTGGCCAATGATGTGTCGGCCCAGGTCTATGGCGGCCTGGAGGACGAAGCGTCCGCTTCGAATGAAGCGGTTGATCAAACGCGAGGGGAAATCTTGACTAATGCTCAGGGAAAACCACTCCAAACCTTTTTTCATTCTTCCTGCGGAGGGAAAACGGAGACGCCTGAGTACGTCTGGTCAACAGGGGATACCATTGGATTTACGTCCATCAAAGATCCTTTCTGTAAGGAAGATCCTTTCTATCATTGGGAGTTGAACATTTCGGAGCCCATCCTTCGCGCCCGTCTGCGTCGCGCGGGTTTCCGTGTTTCCGAGATCAAACAGATCAAAATCGCCCGGGTATCTCCCTCGGGTCGGGCCTGGATCTTCCTGGTGAAGTCGTCATCCGGGAAAAGAGAAATCCTGGGCAACCGCTTTCGCATGGCCGTCGGCCCGGAAGCGCTCCGGAGTACGATGATCACCGAGATCACGCGCACCAAGCGTGGTTTTCACTTCGAAGGCCGTGGGTGGGGGCATGGGGTCGGGCTTTGCCAGTGGGGGGCTCTCGGGCGGGCCAAGGATGGACAAACGTATCAGCAGATCCTGGAAGCGTACTATCCCCGCGCGGTTTTGAGCCGGCCGTCCGCGCCATGATCGCCACGTCCCCTCGTCTCTCCGATTTCCACTACGATCTTCCCGTTGACCGGATTGCCCAGAAACCGGTGGAGCCACGGGATCATTCCAAACTGATGGTGGTGAACACCTCTTCCCGGCAGTTTGAGCACCGGGCCTTTTTTGATCTTGACCAGATGCTGGTTTCGGGAGATGTCCTGGTCGCCAATGCCACGCGCGTGTTTCCGGCGCGTTTGCGCGGAAAGAAAAAAACAGGGGGCAAAGTGGAAGTCTTGCTGCTCGGGAGAAGCGTTGATCCTTCGTGCTGGCGCGCGCTGGTTCGTGGAGCGACGCAGGTCACGGAACTCTTTTTTGAAGAAGGCACGAGCGCTCGGATGGAAAAACGTCTGGCGGAAGAGGAGTGGCTCCTGCGTTTTTCCCGGGACGATGTCAGCTCTTTTTTACAACGTCAGGGGGAAACGCCGTTGCCGCCTTATATCAAACGGCCGCAGGCTGATGCCCTGGACATGGACCGCTATCAGACTGTCTATGCCAAATCCGAAGGAGCGGTGGCGGCGCCGACCGCTGGATTTCATTTTACGCCGGAACTTTTAGCCCGGCTCAAACAGCGGAGCATTCAATGGCAGGAAATTGTTCTTCATGTGGGATGGGGAACCTTCCGTCCAGTTCGCGAGGAAGACATTCAGAAGCACCAGATGCTGCCCGAGTCTTATGACATGACATCCGCCACGGCCGAAACGCTGAACACCGCCCACCGGGAGAAACGGCGGATTATTGCTGTCGGGACGACGGCGGTCCGAACACTGGAGACTGTCTGTGACGAGGACGGGGTGTTTCAGCCGGGTCAAGGGGAAAGCCGTCTGTTTATAACGCCGGGATATACGTTCAAGGCGATCGATGCGCTCATTACTAACTTTCATCTGCCGGATGCCACCCCGCTCTTTCTGGCTTCAGCGTTTTATTCCCATAAAACGCGTGACGCTGAACCGTTCGGGCTGCGTGCCGCCTATGAAGAAGCGATTCGATCCGGTTACCGATTTTATTCCTACGGCGATGCGATGCTGATCCAATGAACTATTACTCGGACCCCCTCCCCCTGCGGAGGGGGAGGGTTAGGGTGAGGGTAAAAATATGGTTGCTGCACGGAGATAAACCCTCACCCTGCCCTCTCCCTCATCAGAGAGAGGGGGATAGTTGTGCAAGGATTTGAACTATGAAAACTTTTGAAATCGTTAAGCGCTGTCCTGATACAAAAGCCAGACTCGGCAGATTGAACACGCCCCATGGCGTTGTCGAAACACCGGTATTTGCTCCGGTCGGAACCCAGGGTGCCGTCAAGACGCTTCTCTGCCAGGATCTGGAAAAACTGGGCACGCAGCTGATCCTGGGCAATACCTATCACCTCTACTTGAGGCCCGGGATGGACGTTATTCAAAAGGCCGGAGGTCTCCACCGGTTCATGGATTGGAAGGGGGCCATTCTGACGGACTCCGGCGGGTATCAGGTTTTTAGTCTAGAGAAGCTGCGACGGATCAGTGAAGAAGGCGTGGAGTTCCGTTCCCACATTGACGGATCCCTGCATTCCTTCAGCCCTGAAAAAGCCATCGAAATTCAGCTTGCGCTCGGCGCGGATATTCTGATGTGTTTCGATGAGTGCCCGCCTTACCCCTGCACCGAAGACCGTGCCCGCCAGGCGCTGGAGATGACCACCCGCTGGGCCAAACGCTGCAAAGAAACGTTCAATCGAATTCCTTCTTCCTATGAGGGAGAAGGTGGCCGAAGGCCGGATGAGGGAACGAGGGAGAGGGGGAAGCAGCTCCTCTACGGCATTACTCAGGGAGCCACCTATGCTCCGCTCCGGAAAGACAGCACGCTTCAGTTGATGGATTTGGATTTCCCGGGTTATGCGTTGGGGGGGCTTTCCCTCGGAGAGCCTCGCTCAGCAACCCTGGAAATGATTCAGCTTTCGACGGAGCTCCTGCCCGAGGATAAACCGCGTTACCTCATGGGGGTCGGAACCCCGGACGATCTCTGGGAAGCGGTTGAAATGGGAATTGATCAGTTTGATTGTGTGCTTCCGACGCGCAACGGCCGGAACGGCCAGTTGTTTACGTCGCGAGGGAAACTCAATATCAAGAACGCCCCTTACCGGGAAGATTTTTCACCCGTTGATCCCGATTGTGATTGTGATCTGTGTTCCCGCTACACCAAGGCGTATCTTCATCATCTTTTCCGGGCCGGAGAGCTGGGCGCGCTCCGCCTGGCGTCTTTACATAACATAGCCTTTCTGATAAGATTGATGCGAAAAATAAGGAAATCCATTACCGAAGGGACCTTCTTAAAAGAGAAGAAAACCTTTCTGGAAACATATCAAAGTGCGGTCAGTTCAGGAGGGGAGTCTCCCTCCCTTTTTATAGCCTCGAACTGACTAAACATTAGGAGCGACCCATGGGAACACAAACCGTTTTGCCGAAAGGATCTTCAACGAATGCGACGCCCACCAATAATCCCCTCATGAGCTTTATGCCCATGATCGTGATTTGTCTCATTCTTTACTTCCTGGTGATCCGCCCACAACAGAAAACAGCGAAAGAGCACAAGCGCATGATCGATAATCTTAAGACGGGAGACCGGGTGCTGACGCAAGGCGGGATTTACGGAACGGTCACTTCGATCAAGGGCGGGATCGTCCAGCTGAAAATCGCGGAAAATGTGCGCATCGACGTGAGCCGTTCCGCGATCACGCAGGTGATCAAGGAGGCATCAAACGGCAGCCCGGCGACGGCTGTTGTCGGAGAAATTGTTTCATGAGTCGATCGCAAATCGTTCTCTGGACGACGTTCGTTCTGGTCGGTCTTTCCATCTATTTCCTGGTCCCTACTGTCCGCTGGTACCGAATGCCCGTCAGTGAGCGGACGGATTACGAACAACAAAAAGACCCCATCCTCGGAAAAATCCTTAATCTGGGGCTCGATCTGCGCGGCGGGACTCACCTGATTCTTGAATTGGATCGCAGCAAACTGGATCCCAAGATCAATATCAACGACGCGTTGGACCGCGCCATTGAGATTATCCGGAACCGTGTCGATCAGTTCGGCGTTGCCGAACCGATGATCGCCCGTCAAGGGGATCGTTGGATCGTTGTGCAATTGCCGGGGATCAAGGATCCGGAACGCGCCAAAGAGCTGATCGGTAAAACCGCACTTCTCGAGTTCCGGTTGGTGGATGATTCCGGCGCGCTCGCCACTTTTTCCTCCGCTCTAGCCGCTAAAAAAATGACGGTGATGCAGTTCCTGGCGCAGCAGAAGGCCGAAACCCTATCTCCCGAGATCGCCAAACTGCTCCCCAAAGGGCTCGAGGTTATACCGAATCGGGAAACCCACTATCTGATGGTGCATTCCCCTGCGGCGTTGACCGGGGCCACGCTCGTGGATGCAAAAGTCCAGTTCGGGCAGGGCGATATGGGCGGGTTTCCAAGTGTCGGCATTGAATTTAATCCCGAAGGGGCGAAACTCTTTGGTCAGGTGACGGAAGCCAATGTCAACAAACAACTCGCCATCGTCCTGGATGGGATGGTGCAGTCGGCCCCGGTGATCCGTTCCGCGATACCGGACGGCCATGCCATCATTGAAGGGAATTTCAGCGCGGAAGAGGCGAAGCTGTTGTCCACCGTGCTTCGGGCCGGCGCGTTGCCGGCACCGGTTCGCGTGATTGAAGAACGAACCGTGGGGCCTACCCTGGGTGAAGACTCGATTAAAGCCGGTGTGCGTTCAAGCTTGATCGGTCTGTTTCTGGTGATTCTCTTTATGGTCATTTACTATCGGTCGTCCGGTTTAATCGCTGACCTGGCGATGTTGATCAATATGCTCTTTATCTTCGGGGTCATGGCTTGTCTGCATGCCACCGTCACCCTTCCCGGTATCGCCGGTACGATTCTCAGCCTCGCGATGGCTGTCGACGCGAACGTGCTCATCCTCGAGCGCGTGCGGGAGGAACTCCAGGCCGGCAAGTCGGTGCGCCTGGCGATCGATCTCGGATACAAACACGCCTGGCCGGCGATTATCGACGGCCATGTCACCAACCTCATCTCCGCGGGCCTGCTCTTTCAGTTCGGGACGGGTCCCATCAAGGGGTTTGCCGTGACGCTCTTCTGGGGTGTTTTGATCTCCATTTTTACGGCGGTATTCTTTACGCATATGGTCTATGACTACTGGTTTTCGGGCACGGACGCACCGGAGTTGAATTTTTAAATTAACGAGGAGACGGCATGCAGCTTTTTAAGAAAACGAACATTGATTTTATCGGCAAACGGTATTACGCCTTCGCTTTTTCTGCTGTTTTGCTGCTCTCGGGGATTGTCTCGCTGGTGGTGAAAGGCGGTCCGAAACTCGGGATTGATTTCACGGGAGGGACGCTGGTCCAATTGGGTTTTCAGACAGTCGTTCCTATGAGCGAACTGCGCGTGGCCCTGGCTCAAAAAGGGTATCCCGACGCCGAATTGCAGGATTTCCAAACCGAAAAGTCCGTGATCATCCGGGTTCCTAAAAGCGAAAAATCGGCGACGGTGTTAGGTGAGGAATTGACAGAGGCGGTGCGCAGTCAATTCGTCGGATCAGCGCCGATCGTTCAGCGGGCGGAATCGGTGGGTCCTGCGGTGGGCCGGGCGTTGACGAATCAAGCGCTGAGCGCCATTATCTGGGCCACGATTCTAATTATCATCTACGTTGGTTTCCGGTTCCGGTCCACGCTTTGGGGGGTCTGCAGTATCGCGGCTCTCCTCCATGATGTCCTCTCAGTCGTCGGTATTTTTTCAATCATGAATAAGGAGATCTCGGTCACGGTGGTGGCCGGTATCCTGACGCTCGCGGGTTATTCCATGAACGATACCATCGTTATTTACGACCGGATGCGCGAAAACATCCGTTTATCCAAGAAAGAAACCCTGGCGGAAATTATCAACCGCAGCGTCAATGAAACGCTTTCGCGGACGATCATGACCTCCATGACCGTGGCTATTACGGTATTGGTTCTGTTCCTTTTCGGCGGAAGCGTGATTCATGATTTTGCCTTCGCGCTGCTCTGGGGCGTGTTTGTTGGTTCCTATTCATCCATTTTTGTGGCGGCCCCGATCATTTACGAATGGCAGGCCCGCCGGGACCGAAAACGGGCCGTTGCCATCGCCAAGGGTGTGCGTCCCGGGCCGGTCTTGAAGCGATAAGTTCACCGTCATCATTCCTGCGTAAGGGAGCTTGGTCGAATTTATGACGAAGATCAAAAACTTTCGACTCACGTTGCGTCCGCGAGAAGTCGCCCGCCTGCTCAAAAATCAACACGGAGTGCAGATCACGCCGGAACTTGAAGCCAGCATCGAGCATACCCTCAGTGATGTCAAACGATTTCTGCAACCGGTGGCTCTCTACACCACCGTCACGCAGTCGGTGGCTGAGAAAACGGCACCGCTTCCATTGCCGGTTGGGGGGGTGGCCCTGTCTGTAGTGGCGGCAACGATTGGCCCTCAGCTGGAAGAGGAACGGCATTCCGTCGTTGAAAAAGATGCTTTGCAGGGGGCTTTGTTGAGCGCCATTCAGCAGGAAGCCGTGACCCAGGCGACCCAGTTCGCGCTTCGGCTGATTCAAGAACAGGCCAAGGGCGAGGAGTGCGAGATGTCCGCGCCTGCGCCGCTCGCCGAGGGGTCCCTGTTGGTTCCGCTGGCGGCCTTGCTGGGGCTTCAGCGAATCGGGGTGGTCCTTGATCCAGCCGCCCCTCACATGCCGCCTTATGCTCGACTGATCTGGACGGCTTGGACGCCTGTCCGCAAGAGCGGATCTAAACGCAGCGATTCCTCTTCACGTCCCGAGAAAGCAGCTGTCTGAGCGGCTTTCTTCCACGACTACACGCATGAAAATCCGGCTGTTATCGTTCCTGGCGACGTGGTATCTTCGTTTCGTTGGAATGACGTCCCGGATTATTCGGGTGAATCCACTGGTTCGTCAACGGATGGAGGCGGGCGGCAAAGGATTTATTTACGCCTTTTGGCATGGCCGCCAGGTTTTTCTGGTCTATTTGCATCAGGGGGATTCGCTGCGGCCTTTGATCTCGCACAGCCAGGATGGAGATCTCATCGCCAAGGTTTGCCGCTCCTTCCAGTTGAACCCTGTGCGCGGGTCGACGTCTCGCGGAGGGGCCGAAGCGGTATTGGAGATGTGCCGCATCGTTGAGCAGGGGGGGAGAATCAGCATTACGCCCGACGGACCCCGGGGTCCTTTGCGCCAGGTGCAACCCGGGGTGCTTTATATCGCCCAGAAAACGGGCGCGTCGATTGTTCCCGTGGCCTACGGCGCCCGAAAAGCCTGGGTGTTTAAAGGGTGGGATGAATTCCTGATTCCCAAACCGTTCAACCGGATTGCTATGGTCTATGGAGAGCCGATAACGGTCGGGCCTTCGGATGACCTCGGCCAGCGGGCCCGCGATCTGCAGATTGCACTTACGGCGGTGTGTGCAGAAGCCGATTTGTCGGCGGGAGCGTCTGGTCATGAGTAGACGCTGGATGTTCCATGTGTATAACGGGTTCGTTCTGTTGGCCTTGCCCTTGATCGCGCTCTGGGTTTTGCTCCGGTGGCGGCGTCGTGTTTTCAAAAAGGGGTTGCACCGGTGGTCGGAGCGGTGCGGCATCCTTCCGCCGGAGTTTCAAAACCGGTTACAGAAAGGCGAGCGGTGGTGGTGGGTTCACGCCGTATCTGTCGGCGAGGTGAAAGCCATTGAGAAATTCCTCCAGCGGGCACCGGAGCATGCTCATGTGCATGTGCTCTTGAGCGCGGTCACTCCCGAAGCCCTGATCTGGGCCACGGAGCGACGTCTGGCGGATCAGGTGATCGCGGCCCCGATCGATCTGCCCTGGTTCGTGCGCCGGGTTTTCCGAAGCGTGAAACCTGAACTTTTTATTTCCGTTGAGTCGGAGTTCTGGCCCAATCTCCTGGGTGAAGCGAAACGCTCCGGCGCGCGGGTGGCGCTGATCAACGGGCGCTTGTCTCAGCGCTCGTTTGAATCCTACCAGAAGATCACGGGTGTGATGCAGGCCCTGTGGGATTGTTTTGATTTGTGGGCGGTCCGGGAAGCGCAGGATGCCGAACGGTTCCAGGCGCTCGGGGTGCCGTCCGATCGTCTTCGCGTTACTGGAAATCTGAAATATGATTTATTGGTGGAGGATGACCCGCCGCCTCCGGAGGTGGCGCCGCATTCCCCGGTGATCGTCATCGGAAGTTCGCGTGAGGGGGAAGAGTTGTTGTTGGTTCCGGTTCTCCTGAACCTTCGTGGCGAGTGGCCGGATCTGCGCGTGATTTGGGCTCCCCGGCATGTCGAGCGCGTCAGCGAAGTCGAACGGATGCTCCTTTCGAAGGGGCTTGTGGTACAGCGCAAATCGCGGCCGGGAGGACCCGGAGAGGCGAACGATATCCTCTGGGATACGATGGGGGACCTCTTGGATGCCTATCGTCAGGCGGATATCGCGATTGTGGGAGGCAGTTTCGTTCCCAGGGGTGGTCAGAATCCGATTGAGCCGGCCGCCTTGAGACGTCCTGTTGTTTTCGGGCCTTCGATGGAAAACTTTCATGGGATCGCCGAGCGGCTCGTGAATCACGGGGGTGCGCGGCAGGTGTCATTAGAGAAGCTGGGAGCGTGTCTTTCCGAACTCTTGAGTCGCCCACAGGGGCGGCAGAAAATGGGTGAGTGCGCCCGCCAGGTCGTCGAGCGCCATCAGGGCGCAACGGAGAAAACGCTTCAACTCTTAGAAGGGCTGCAACGTGGGTAGAGTAAGCCGTCATTCCCCGCAGCTACCGGCGGGGAATCTATCGATGGCCAATGGCGGCATAGATCCCCTGCCAGTGACCGCAGGGGATGACGGAAGAGGGGATTTATGGGATTGTGTTCTCAAATGAAAATACTCGTCATAAGGTTGTCTTCCCTGGGCGATGTCGTGCTGACGGGCCCGGTGTTTCTGGCGTTGCGGAAAGCCTATCCGGACGCCGTGATCGTTTCTCTGGTGAAGGAGGAGTTTGCCGGCGTTCTGGCGGCCAACGCATCGATTAACGAGCATTGGGTTCTGCGACGGGAGGAGCCTTTGAAATCCCTGATCCGCCGTGTGCGGGAGGCGCGTTTTGACGTTCTGATCGATCTGCATGGGAATATCCGTTCGCGTCTGCTCAGCTTTTTCTCAGGGGCGCCGCGCCGGGTGTGTTACCGGAAGGCCGCTCTGGCGCGCCGGCTCTATGTGGATTGGCGCATTCCGTCGGCGCTGCTCGAACAGCACACGCTCGACCGTTATCTCGAAGCCTTAAGACAGCTTGATCCCTCCCAGCCCGCGTTTCAGCCGCTGGCGGCTTCCGGTCCCCTCCAATTTCTGATCATCCAGACGGCTTATCTGGGGGACGCCGTCCTGACCACGCCGCTTTTAGCGGCCTTGCATGAGCGTTATCCGGATTCATCTATTACGGTACTTTGTACGCCGGAAATCGCTGAGGTTTTTCATCGGCATCCTGCGGTTAACGAACTGATTCTCTTTGACAAACGCGGAAAAGATCACTCGCTCCTGAAGCGTTGGCAAGTGGTGAAACAGCTGTCCCAGCGTCGTTTTGATATTGCGGTACTGCCTCACCGGTCGCTCACGAGCGCCCTTCTGGCGCGTCTGTCCGGCATTCCGCGCCGGATCGGGTTTTCCTCCAGCCAGGGACGCTGGTTCCTGACCGACGTGGTGCCTTTCCAGTGGGGGGTCCATGATGTGGACCGGAATCTCGCCTTATTAAAACCTCTCGGGGTTCAGCAACCCGTGGCTGAGCTATGGATCCAGCCGGAACCGGAAGCTGTTAAGAGTGTTGCGGAGCGCTTGCGCCAGGCTGGTGTGGGTCCAGAGGTTCCGTTGCTGGGGATCAATGCCGGTTCGCTCTGGGCCACCAAGCGATGGCTGCCGGAGCGCTTTGCCGCGGTCGCTGATCAGGTCATTCAAGATCTGAAGGCCAAGATCGTTTTTGTCGGGGGTCCCAAAGACCGGGAGGTCATGAATGAGGTGCTCCGGTTTATGAAGCAGGTTCCCATCGACTGGGTTGGGAAGACAGATTTGCGGGAATTGATCGCCACTATTTCGCGCTGCAGCGCCTTTTTAACCAATGATTCGGGACCGATGCATATCGCTGTCGCCAGCCGGGTCCCGACCGTGGCGCTCTTCGGGCCGACCACGCGCGAACTGGGATTCTTCCCGTATGGCCCTGGGAATACGGTCATCGAAAAAGATCTGCCCTGCCGTCCCTGCGGACTGCATGGCGCGGAGCGGTGTCCGCTGGATCATTTTGAATGCATGCGTCGTATTACCGTCGAAGAAGTCGTCTCGGCACTGCGGCCGGTCTTGAAATCGACGGACTCCATCACGGTGTCCCGTCTATGAAAATTCTTCAACTCATAGACGTTCCCTGGGACAGCGGTCTGGCCCATTATGCGCTGGTGCTGGCGGAAGGACTTAAGAAAAACGGGCACCAGGTGTTCGTCTCAGCTGTTCCCGGGGGAAAACCCTGGATGAAAGCCCGCCGTCTAGGACTGCGGACGGTTCCTCTGGCCACTCTGAAAGGGTTGAATCCTCTGCGTCATTTTCTGAAGGAGCACAAGATCGATCTTGTCAACGCTCATACCGGGAGCACCCACAGCCTGGCTGTAGCGAGCGCTCTGGGGCAGGGCGTGGCCGTGGTCCGGACCCGGGCAGACGCGCGCGGCGTCCAGAAACGCGTGGGTTCATGGTTTCTCTATAAACACACCCAGCGGGTGATCACCGCGGCGGAGTACATCCGGCAGGCTTATGTGAAGGCGCTGCAGATCGCGCCGAAAAAAATCGTTACCGTTTATCAAGGTGTTTCCCTGCCTGATTTTGAAGGGACCCCTCTTCCGGAGGAGACGGTGCTGGGGATCGTGGCACGGCTGGATCCCGTGAAAGGTCACCGGTATCTGCTGGAGGCGCTGCATCTCCTGAAAGATATCTATCCAAAAGTGCGTCTGCGCATCATCGGTCAGGAAGAAAATATCAAGCAACGAGAATTGCGCGGCATGGCGGAACGCTTGCGTATGGAGAACCGCGTCTCTTTCGAAGGATTCCAGACTCAAGTCCCGCGTGTCATGGCCGGTTGTTCCATCGGAGTGATCGCTTCCACGGGCAGCGAAGCGGTTTCCCGCGCCGCGGTCGAATGGATGGCTGCCGGGCGTCCGGTGGTGGCCACGCGCGTTGGGTGTCTGCCTGAAATCGTGAAGGACGGTGAAACCGGTTTTTTGGCGGACCCGAAGGATGCGCCGAGTCTGGCGCGAGCCCTGGCGGTGATGCTGCACGATCCGACCCGGACTGCGGCCATGGGAAAGGCGGCGCGTCAGCGTGCCGAGAAGCTTTTCGGGATTCCGCGGTTCGTTGAGGAAACACTGTCGGTTTACAAGGACGCGCTGGCAGAGATCCGGAGATCGTAATGCCGCGACTGAGCGCATTTATCATTACCCGTAACGAAGCCCGCGACCTGCCGGTGTGTCTGGAGAGCCTGCGCGCGCTGGCGGATGAAATCGTCGTCGTGGATGATCATTCCCAGGATGCCACCCTGGAGATCGCCAGGCGTTATGGAGCGCGCACGTTGACGCGTGCCTTGAAAGGTTTTGCGGACCAGAAACAGTTCGCTTTGGAACAGACCACGGGAGAGTGGGTGCTCTCTATCGATGCCGATGAGCGGGTGACTCCGGAACTGGCGAAAGAGATCCTCCAAATCGTTATCCCCGGCGGTCGCAGGCCGGGGATCCATCAATCCGGAACGACAGGTTTGGATTCCCCGCCAGTGGCCGCGGGGAAAGACGACAATATTGCCGGATACGAAATCCGGAGGCGGTTTTATTTTTTGGGTCATTTGCTGCAGCACGGAGGGCTGGGGCGAGACTGGGTCCTTCGCCTTTTTCGCCGCACGAGCGGCCGTTTTTCGGATGCGCGGGTGCACGAACATATCGACGTGAACGGCCCGGTGGGGCGGCTCGTGTCCCCGATGGAGCACTTTTCGTACGCCACGCTGGCGGAGTACGTTGAAAAAAGCAACCAGTATACCTCCCTGGCTGCGCAGGATCTGCGGCAGCGGGGCAGACATTTCACAGGGATCGATTGTCTCCGGCCCGTGTGGGAATTGCTGTCGCGCGTAGTCTTCAAAGGCGCCTGGCTGGACGGGCGTCCGGGGCTGTTGTATGCGTCACTCTCCGCCCATACGGCCTGGCTTCGTTCCCTGAAGTTGTGGGAATTGAAATGACCCGTTACTTGATTGTCCGAACCGACCGCATCGGCGATGTGTTGCTGACGACCCCTGTCGCCTCGGCTTTGCGGGCTTCTGATCCGCAAGCCCATATCGCTTTTCTGGTGAGATCTTACGCAGCTCCTCTTTTGCAGAACAACCCGGATATCGATGAGACGATTGTGGATGCCGGAGGACCGGTTGCCCCGCTCATCCAACAGCTGAAGGACGGACGTTATGATGTCGCGATCGTAGCTTATCCCCGTTGGCGCGTGAGCTGGGCCGTCTGGCGCGCCAGAATTCGCAGGCGCATCGGCCCGGCGAGCAAGTGGTACAGCCTTTTCTTTAATGAGCGGCTCTGGCAGCATCGTTCGGAAGGCCGCCGTCACGAAGCCGATTATAATCTGGAGCTGCTCAAACCTCTGGGTGTTCCGGTTAAACGCGTTCAGACCCGGATTGTTTTAACGGAGGATGAAAAGCAGCGGGCCCATCAGTTTCTGGAAAGCCTGGGGGTTCCCTTTCAAAAACCGGTGGTGATTCTGCATCCGGGTTCCGGCAATAGCTCGGCGCGATGGCCGCTGAACTCGTTCATGGAGCTTGGGAGCCGTTTGCTTGAAGAAGGTTACGAGGTCGTGGTAACCGGAGGCCGGGGGGAAAACTACCAGCCGATCATGATGAATCAGATGCGCCGGGTTCCCGTGTTTGTGCCGTCCGGAGGGGTGAGTCTTCGAGAGCTGGCGGCGTTATTGGCCTGCGCCAATCTGGTGGTGACCAATTCCACGGGGCCCTTGCATATCGCTGTGGGGCTGGATGTTCCGACCGTCTCCATCTATTCATCGATTGCGACCTGCCATCCCCGGCGATGGGGGCCTTATCCGGCCTGGAAAGAGGGGAACGAACGCCATCGGGTGGCTTTGGCGCCGGATCATGGATTTCCGCAGGAGGATATCACTCAAGTTTCGGTAGAAATGGTATTGAAGATGTGCCAGGAGCGGTTACGGCAACCGTTTCATGCGGGCGCAGCGAATTAGTGAGACGGTTCCTCGGGTTCCGGTTCGTCCGTTTCCAGAGGCGCAATGCGGCTCATGCCGTTTTTGACCTGTTGGATGACTTCGCTCCGGGTCAATTCGGCAAGCGCTTCGAAGGGAACTGGACGATCATCGAACTCCGATTCGTCTTTGATTTTTTTCTTTCGCGCGTGTCTCATCGGCATTTCCTTGGGCCGATTCTATCCCAAGATATAGTGGTCCGCAATAGTTATTTTTGAAGGTCAAAAAGCATGCGTATTATGTATCTAACTGAGTCGATGGGGTGGTCTGGCGGCGCGCATCAGGCGCTGCGGATGGCGGAGGCCCTCCAGAAGCGCGGCCATGACATTCGAATGGCCTGTCAACCCGGCAGTGAAATCCTCTCCCGAGCCAGGTCGGCGGGTCTTGCGGTCGAGCCTGTTCGCATGCGCCAGGACTACGATGTGTTGGCTGTCTGGAACGTGAGGTGTCTTCTAAAAGATAAACCAGTTGACGTGTTGCACGCCCAGCATTCCACCGCTCACGCGATTGGTCTCATGGCTGTGGCGGGGTCTGGCGTGCCTGTTTTTGTCGTCACCCGGCGGGTGATTTTCCCGATCAAGCGCAACCTGTTCAGCAAGCTCAAATACCTGTCCCGGCGAATCAATGGCTACATCGCCATTTCAGAAGCTGTCCGTACGGAACTTCAGAAAGCCGGAGTAATCCCGTCCCTCATCGAGGTTGTTCCTTCTATTGTGGATCCCCAGACCGCTCTACCGGAGGAGGGGAAGGCGCTACGACGCGAGCTGGGGTTGCCGGAGGGTCCCGTGGTCACGACCGTAGCCAATTATGCGGATTTTAAAGGGCAGGATTATCTGCTGAAAGCGGCGGTTCCCGTTTGCCAGCGTTTCCCGAAGTGCCGGTTTTTACTGGCTGGCCGCAATACGGAACAACTTCAGGGTCTGGTCCGGGAGTTGGGATTGGATCGTTTCGTTCATCTCCTCGGTTTTCGGACCGATGTGCCCCGAATCCTGGCAGCGACAACGATTTATGTCCAGCCCTCCCTTCAGGAAGGGGCCGGGACCGCCCTTCGGGAGGCGATGATCGCTGGAATTCCATGTATCGGAAGTTCCGTTGGAGGCATTCCGGAAGCCATTTCAGATGGAGAAACCGGGCTCCTGGTTCCTCCAGCGGCCAGCGAAGCCCTGGCTTCCGCCATTCTGAGACTTCTGGATCAGCCAGAGTTTGCCGGATCACTCGCCAGACAAGGGAAAACGCTGGTCCAGGAGCGTTTCTCCCTTCCATCGGCCGCGACGCAGATCGAGGCTTTTTATCAACGGCTCGTCGAAGGAGTGGCCTCCCGATGAAACGATCCATTCCCATTCTCCTGTATCACCATGTCAGTCCTGACCGTGACATCACCCCGGATGTCTTTGAAAGCCAGCTTCGAGCGCTTCTGGCCCAGGGCTACCGGAGTCTATCGCTTGAGGATGTGTTGAGGGTTATTGCGGGTCGTTCGCCGGCGAATCAGCGTGGATTCGTTGTCACGTTTGACGATGGTTATCTCGATAACTGGGTTTATGCTTTTCCAATCCTGAAAAAGCTGAATGTCAAAGCGACTATCTACGTGGTGACGTCCTATATCGAACGGCAGACCCGCCCGCGGGAAGACGTGCTGACACTCGATACCCGGACGCAAGAACGTGAGATCGGGCAATTTCTTTCCTGGGGTGAAGCGCGGGAAATGTTGGCTTCCGGCTTGGTCACATTCGGTTCTCATACCCATACGCACCGAGGCTGGATACGCACCAGGCCCTATTTGGATGTGAAACAGGAGCTGGTTCAATCCAAAGCATTGGTCGAAGCGGAGCTCCGGCAACCCTGCCACCATATCGCCTGGCCGTGGGGTGAGTATGAGGAAGCATGGTGGCCGATTCTGATAAGGTTGGGATTTCGAAGCGCTGCCACGGTCCGTTCCGGTGCCAATACAAACGGGATCAACCCGTTTGAGCTTCAGCGGATCAAGGTGGTGCACCCTTCGCCGCAGTGGCTCCTGTCACGGATACAATGGCACAGCTCCGCCCGGAAAGCGAAGTGGTTTGGGACTTTTTACGGGCTGGATCAACGGTTCAAACAATGGTTGAAACCCGAGTCTCCCTATTCCCATGGATAAACGTCGAAAAATCCTGATCATTCAGCTCAAACGAGCCGGAGATGTCCTTGTGACCACTCCGGTCTTGCCGGTCCTGCGGCAGCAATTCCCGGAAGCCCGCATCGATTTTCTGACGGAAGGCGCGTTTGCGCCGCTTCTGGAACAACATCCGGATGTGGATCAGGTCCAGGTGTATGATCCCCGGGCGGTCCTCTCGAGCATTCGAAAGGTGCGCCGACAGCGCTATGACTGGATTATTGATTTTCAAAGTTCGCCGCGCTCCGCGCTTCTGGTTTTCTTGAGCGGGGCCCGGCTCACCGTGGGGTATCGCGTGCCTTTCTGGGGACGCGTTTATCGGGAGACCGTCAAACGTCCTGTCGGCCGGCAATCGGTGGTGGATGGGAAGTTTTCTCTGGTTGAGAATTTGACCGGTCCTGTTGCGGAACGACCGATGCTAAAAATTTATTTGTCCGACGATGAAAAGAAATGGGCGGCCGGTGCCATGGAAAGTGTATCGGCCCAGGCGATTGTAGGGTTGGTCCCAACGCACCGCCGGGTGTCCCGACGCTGGCCGGTGGAGTCTTATGCGGCGCTGGCTCAGGATTTGATTCGACGGGAGAATGACGTTTGGCTCTTTTGGGGGCCGGGAGAAGAACCCTATGTGGATCGTCTGTCGCGAATGGTCCCGGGGGCTCGTAAAATACCGCCGACCACCCTGCGACAAATGGCGGCGCTTCTGGAGCGTTGCCGATTGGTCATCACCAACGACAGCGGCCCGATGCACCTGGCGGTGGCGGCGGGGGCACAGACCCTGACTCTGTATGGGCCCACCGATCCTGTCAACTGGAACCCCGGTGTGCCGCCGCATCGTTTTCTTCAGGCCGATGGCGTACCCTGTCTCGGTTGTAATTTGAATGAATGTCCTTTTCAACATGAATGCATGACTCGACTCGCGTCTGAAATGGTCTTTAAAAACGCGATGGAAATAGTGAATCCGAGAGGCTTTCGATGAGTTCTGTTGTGCGAAAAGAGGGCCGGACACGGGGAGCGGATCATCCGTGGTGGGAACAGATCTTGCGCGGCGAACGTCAAGATCTTCTGGCGCAGTCGGTTCGGCGATTCGCCAAACTCAGCAGCTGGGGGTATGCGGCTGGTGTGAAGGGGCGGCAATTGGCCTATCGCCGGGGCTGGTTTCCGGTCAAGCGCCTTCCGCACCCGACGATTTGTGTCGGAAACATTACGGTCGGGGGGACGGGAAAGACGCCTCTCGTGATGCGTCTGGCCAGCGATTTGCTGGCCCGGGGCCTGCGGCCGGCGGTGCTTTTGCGCGGGTATAAACGGGAGCAGAAACGGCGGCACCCGGTTTTGGTTCGAAACGCACAGGGCATCTGCGCATCAGTGGCCGAATCCGGAGACGAAGCGATGGAATTGGCGACGCGCCTTCCCGGTGCCTGTATCGGGGTGGGGGCTGATCGTTACGCGGTGGGGCAGTTTATTTTGAAGCATCAGCGGGTAGATTGCTTCATCTTGGATGATGGATTTCAGCATCATCGACTCGATCGGGACATCAACATCGTGACGGTTGACGTGAACGATCCCTGGGGCGGCGGAAAACTGCTTCCAGCCGGATTTTTACGCGAGAGCCCGGAGGCGCTGCGTCGTGCCGATGCGGTGGTGTTGACCCGTACCTCTTCTGTCGGGCCGGACCGTTTAGCGGTTTTGCGCGCGGAAGTCTCCATGCGAATGCGGGAGTCCTCCTGTCTTCTGGAAAGCCGGCATGAGCCCCGGGAATTGATTGCCTTGGTCAAACGGAACAGGGTGTCTTTGTCCGAACTTCGAGGGAAAAGGGTGCTCGTGGCCTCGGGGATTGGCAATCCCGAAGCGTTTGAAGCGACCTTGACGAATCTTGGAGCGCAGATCGTGGGTTCCCTCCGATTGGCGGATCATGAAAACCGCGCGGAAGCAGTCTGGGATTGGGTGAGCCGGAACAAGCGTGCGATCGACTGGATTCTGATGACGGAAAAAGATGCGATGCGCTGGGTTACGGCTTCGGCGCCGCCGGCGGCGTTGGCCCGTTCGTTTGTGCTGCGGGTGGAGTTGGTCATCAGCCAGGGACACGATCATTGGACACGTCTGCTTGACCTCATTCAGCAACTGATCCATGCTCGATAAAATCGTCGGTATCGGTTTGATCCTCCTCGCCATCGCACTGCCTTTTTCGATCGCCCTGTCGAGCCTGATTTTTTTTCCGCTTTTGGCTTTATGGCTTTTCGGCGGACGTTGGACCTTGGGCCGCTGGCGGCCCGTCTGGGGAAATACGGAGAAGGCTTACGCGGTTTTTTTGGGGATCAGTGTGCTGTCGAGCCTCTTGGGTCTCTCCCAGGCCCACAGCTTTCACGAAATCTACAAAAAGGACTTCTATTTTCTTATTTTGGTTATGGTCGCGGCGATGGCGATGCAGCAGAATGTTGCCGAGCGGCTGGTTCGATGGTTACTGGTCGCCGGATTTCTTTCCTGTGTGTGGGGGCTGACCCAGTTTCTGGTGGGCGTTGATCAGACGGATAACTCGGCCGGTTACTTGATTTATGTGCCGCAAGAGATGTCGCACTGGCCGCGCCCGATCATCGACCAATTTTCCATGATCAATGGTCGTGTCGCCGGAACCTATAGCCATCCGTTGACCTATGCCGAAAGCCTCTTGTTCCTGCTGGCTTTTGCCTTAAGCTTCGTCAGTTTTGAGGAAGGCCGCAGATGGTTGAAATGGATTCCATTGACCTGGCTGGCCGGGGCCGCACTTCTGGTTTCACAAAGCCGGGGGCCCTGGATCGCGGCGGTGTGCGTGGGTCTTCTTCTGATTGTGGTTCGCTACCGATGGGGAAATCTCCTGCGATTTGCCATACTGATCCTGCCGCTTTCGAGTCTCTTTCTGATGCCATCGCTGCGATACCGGGTCCATTCGATTGCGGATATCGCGCACCGCTCGAACCAGGAGCGGCTGCATATGTGGCAGGCGGGCTGGCAGTTGTGGAAGGGCCATCCACTCCTTGGGATTGGTCCCGGCAATGTGAAGCGCGTGTCCGTCGATTTTCAGAATGAAGAGGAAAAGAAAGAAGGTCCCTGGGGCCATTTGCACAGCACCTACGTCAATTTCGCGACCGAGCGGGGATTGTTTGGTCTGGCGGCCTATGGCGCTTTTATCGCCATGCTGCTCTATGAGTTAGTCCTTGGAATCCAGCGCAGCGCCGGAAAGGACCGCGCCATTCTGTGGGGTTGTGTCGGCGGGATTCTGGGTTTTCTCGTCAGTGGACTCACCGAGACAACATACAACGCCAGCATCATTTCAATGATGTTTTACTTTGTTATGGGGATCGGGCTGGCTTTGGCTCGCCGAAAAGAGAGTTCCTGCCGATGACGAGCCGGTTCATACATCTTCCATTAATTGCGCTGGACCGGGATGGAACGTTAATCCGGGAAGGCGATTATCTGAAGGATCCCAAGAAAGTAAAACTGTTCTCCGGCGTGCCGGAAAGCTTGCGGCGGCTCAAGCAGGCAGGTTATAAAGTAGTGGTTCTCAGCAACCAGTCCGGTGTGGGGCGTGGGATCATTACGCTTCAGGAAATGCGCGTCGTTCTCCGGCAGTTCCAAAAGCTTTTGAGGCGGCACGGCGTGACGCTCGACGGCTATTTTCAATGTATTCACCATCCCCGCCGTCGCTGCGCGTGCCGTAAACCGGGATTGAAAATGCTGCGTCAAGCGGCGCGGTGTTTGGGTGTTTCGTGGAAAGGGGCGATCAGCATCGGAGACCGCCCGAGTGATGTTCAAGTCGGACAACGTGCCGGGGGAAAAGGCCTTCTGGTTTTGACCGGGTATGGCCGCCGGTGGATCGGCCGGAACCGCGCGTTCAAACCAAATCATGTCTCTGCGACTTTTCAAAACGCGGTGGATTGGATTCTGAAAAATGAAAGAGGACCCTTATGAATAACGAAGGCTCCACCTTGGGCCGTTTGGTCAGCGAACTGGCTCAAACCCATGTCGAACTGTGGCATGAAGAAGACAAGGCCCGTGTGCCGGAGGACGTCCTTGTGGCCAAGGCCAAGCGGCAAGTCGATCGTTTGAATCAGCGCCGGAACGATCTGATTGAAAAGATCGATGAGCAATTCCTGAAGTCGCAACCCAAGGGATAAACCATGGCTGAAACAATGGGAAGCTTGATCGATAAAATCTGTATCGCTGAATTGAAGATTTACCACACCCGGGAACAAATTGATCGTCCAGACGCAGACGAATCACACCGCCAGATGTGCCGTGACCGGCTGACCATTCTGCAGCGCCAACGGGATGATCTGCTGACGGAAATGGACGGGTTTTGCGGTGCCTGGACGGAAAAGCGCTGGGTCCCCAAGGTCTACCGGCAGTTTAAAATGTACAACGATCCTCGCTTCCAGGTGAAGCCCCGTGCCTAAATCCGTTCTGCGCTGGAGGGTTCCGCTGGGTTTTGCGTTCGCGGCGTGGTATCTGGTGGTGGCACGTCCCGACGCTTTGAATACGCTCCTCGCCGGCGCGCTTTTTGTCATTGCCGGCTGCGCGTTGCGGTCGTGGGCGGCTGGCTATCTTCTCAAGGGAAAGCGTGTGGCGGTCGGAGGGCCTTACGCTTACATCCGTAACCCGCTGTATATCGGAAGCTTTCTAATTGGAACCGGCTTTTGTATCGCTCTCTGGCGCCATCCCCTGCCTGTTTCCGCTATCCTCTTGTGGCTGGCTTTCCTGCTCGGTTTTGGAGTTGTTTATCGTGCCAAAAGCGTCGCCGAAGAAAAAGAACTTTTGGCCAACCTCGGAGAGCCTTATCAGCATTACGCCGAGCGTGTCCCGGCTTTCTGGCCGACGCGCGGTCATGTCCAGGGACTCGGAGAGCAGCGTTTCAGCGGGGAAGTCTATCGTCGTAACCGGGAATACCAATGTTTGCTCGGTAGCGCGGCGGTCTTTGCCGTCCTGGTCATCCGATTCTTCTCTTAAGTTTGGCGGGAGTGCCGGCGGCTGGACTCAGGCGTATTTTCAGGGAAAGTGGATTCCCTTCGATTTCAGGTAAGCGGCATATCTCTGGTCTTCGACCATCATATGTTTGGCCAGCCAGGTTTTCAAAAATTCCAATACTTTTATGTCGAGGAATTTCTCACGTTCACGCAATCCCTTCTGAAAATTGTCGAGCCGGCGGATGAATTCCTGGTGTTCATGTTGATGGGCGGCCACCTCCGGGAACGAGTAGGTCAACATGATCTGTTCCTCATCTCGAATATGCACGTGGACATAATCGGACAAATCCCGAAAAATATCGGGCAGAGAAGACTGATGGGCATGACCGTCATCCACCGCTTGGGCCAGACGGTTGACGGCTCCGATCAGCTGTTTGTGTTGTATGTCCAGCCGGGGAATCCCGACACTGTAGTCATCTTTCCAAGGGAAAAAAGCCGGCATACGCCCCTCCGTCGATAATGAGCCTGTCCCCCTGCTCCCCGGTTGGAGATGGTGATGGAATTGTAGTAAATGTGAGAAATTGGTAAGTGGTAAAATTGGCTGTACAGTCGTCATCCCCGCAGGCCGCCATCGCCCCAATGCGTTAGTGGGCGATAGCCATACTCCATAAACGCATTAGAGGTATGGTAGGCGGGGATCCATCATTGATGTCTAGATCCCCCGCACCGTCCACCTGTCGAATCGAACAGTCGGTGCGGTCCCGTCAAAGAGAACATCAACGGGAGGTCGGGACCGCCAGAACCCGCGGGGGATGACGGAGAAAAATGTCGAAAGTGCTTTCTGTTGTGGATTTGCGCAAGGATTACGCCCGCACCGTTGCGGTCAATGGTATTTCCTTTGACGTGGAACAGGGGGAGATAGTCGGGCTTCTTGGACCGAACGGAGCGGGGAAGACCACCGCCATTAATATGATTCTCGGTGTGCTCGAGCCGACCTCCGGGACCATCCGTGTTTACAACCGGGACATGGCGACCCACCGTTGTCAGGCTCTGGAAGTCACGAATTTTGCGGCGGCCTACGCACCGCTACCGGGCAACTTGACAGTGATTCAAAACCTGCGCGTGTTCGGGCTGCTCTATCGGGTTCCGGAGCTGTCCAAACGCCTGGAGGCGCTCCTCCAGCAATTTGAGCTGGAGTCCTTCCGGAATGTGAAATGCGGGGTTCTCTCGTCGGGCGAACAAACGCGCGTGAGTCTGGCCAAAGCGATGCTGAATCAACCCCGGCTCCTGCTCCTGGATGAGCCGACCGCTTCGCTCGATCCGGCGACGGCCCGCGACATCCGGGTGAAGATCCGCGAGTATGCCGCCCAAAAACAATGCGGGGTGCTGTGGACGTCTCACAATATGTTCGAAGTCGAAGCGGTTTGCGACCGTGTCCTGTTTCTTTCGCATGGGACCCTTCTGCTGGAGGGAGATCCAAAAACCATGCCGCAGGAGCATGGAAAACGAACCCTGGAGGAGCTGTTCATTACTGTGGCGCGCGAACCCCTTACGTTGGGGTCGGAAGAGCGATGATGTCGCTGAAACGCGTCGCCGCCGTCATGCTGCGTCAGTTCTACCTCATGCGAGGGAGTTTCTCCCGGGTGTCGCCCCTGTTTGCCTGGGTCGCTATCGATATGTTGTTGTGGGGTTTTATGACCCGTTACCTGAACAGCCTGACGGTTTCCACGTTCAATTTTGTACCGATGCTTCTAGGCGCTGTGCTTCTCTGGGACTTCTTTGTCCGTGTGATGCAAGGGGTCTCCATGGCGTTTTTCGAGGATGTCTGGTCGCGAAATTTTCTGAATATTTTTGCGACCCCTATTTCCATCTCGGAATATGTCAGCGGTCTGGTGCTCTGCAGCATCGTCACCAGTTCGGTCAGCCTTCTGATGATGATGGCCGTGGCCACGGCCGTCTTTGGTCTCTCCTTTCTCGCCTACGGGTGGATGGTGATCCCGTTTCTGATGGTCCTGTTTCTGTTCGGTATCGCGCTCGGTGTTTTCGCCTGCGCCGTGGTCCTCCGGCTTGGGCCGGCGGCGGAGTGGTTTATCTGGCCCATGCCGGCGCTCCTGTCGCCTTTTGCCGGGGTGTTTTATCCGTTATCCACGCTCCCGCGCTGGATGCAGGTCTTCGCGCATTTTCTGCCGCCCGCTTATGTGTTTGAGGGCCTGCGGGCCGTCATTTCAGGCGGAGTTGCTTCTAAAACAGGGCTTGTGCAGGGCGGTTTATTAGCTGTTCTCTATTGCCTGCTGGCCTGCAGACTCTTTTCGTGGGTTTATCGGCAGGCGGTCCGCACCGGTCTCATTGCACGCTACAGCGCTGAAACGGTGAGTTAAAGAAGGGGTTAGGCCGCTAACTGACGAGGTGCTTTGGAATCCGCTTCCTTCGGTTGTTCCAGCGGGAGATGAATGATGAACGTCGTTCCCTTACCGACGTCGCTTTGCACGTCAATCCTGCCGGAATGCTTTTTAACTATTTCTGAGGTAATGCTTAATCCCAGACCGGTTCCCTTGCCGGCTTCTTTTGTGGTGAAGAAGGGTTCAAAAATCCGCTCGCACACGTCCGCCGGGATGCCGCTCCCTGTGTCCTGAACCCGAATCAGCGCATCGGAACCCTGTACGTCCAGCTCGACCGTCAATTCCCCGCCGTTGGGCATCGCATCCAAAGCGTTCATGCAGAGGTTAATCAGGACCTGCTGGATTTGGGTGCTGTTGACCGGAACAGGAGGAAGTGGTTTTCGCGTGGGCCGCTTCAGCGTGACCTTTCTGGAAAGGGATAGCGTGGCGACCAGCGTCAGAGCGTTCTCTGTGATCTGAAAGAGATCCTCTGGTTTGGTGTGAGTTTGGTCCTTGTCTGTTCGAGAGAATGCCAGGAGGTTCTGGACCAGGTTCCTGCAGCGTAGCGCTTCGCGTTCGATCGCTTTCAACGGTACGAAAGAAGGAGCGTTTTCGGCGATGTTCGACAACAGATGTTGCGCAAACCCCCAGATGACTCCGACGGGGTTATTGATGTCATGTGCCAGCCCAGCGGCGAATTGACCCACGGCCGCCATTTTTTCCGATTGAATCAGAGCCGACTGCATACGCTGGCGTTCGCTAATGTCGCGAATGGCTGCCAGGATCATTTTTCGGTCATTGAGAAGGAGTCGACTAAAATTAATTTCTACTGGAAAGACGCGGCCGTCCTTTCGGCGATAGGATCGGGTCACTGGGTCGGACTGGGTTCCCTGGACACACGCAATCGTCTTCTCCGGTTCTGCTGAAAGATCGGAAATTTTTAAGCGATCGAATTCTTCCCGGGTGTAGCCGAACAGCTTTTCAGACGAATGGTTTGCTTCAATGAGCCGTAATGTTTCCACGTCGATTAAAATCAAAGCATCCGATTCCGCGGCAAAAAGCTGCTGGTATTTTTCTTCGCTGGAGTGGAAAGCGATCTCTAATTTTTCTTTAGCGAGCCGTAGTTCCTGCTGCGTTTCCCGCAGTTGCTGGTTGGCTTCTGCCAGGGTCAGGGAGTTCAGCTCATATTCCACCATCGTTCCGAGGTCCTGAAGAATGGACCGGTCATTTTCCGTGATCTGGCGGGGTTGTCTGTCGAGTAGACAGAGGACGCCCACCCGGCTGCCGTCCGGTCCAGAAAGCGGGCATCCGGCGTAAAAACGGAAATGAGCGGCCCCTGTCACGAATGGATTATCAGCAAAACGCGCATCGACCGAGGCATCTGGCACCACTATGATCGTGGGTTCGCTGATGGCATGCCCGCAAAAGGAGATATCCCGTGGGGATTCGGAAACGTTGAGTCCCTGACGGGATTTAAACCAGATCCGGTCGGAATCAACGAGTGAAATCAGGGATACGGGAACTTTAAATATGTGCTGAGCCAACCGGGTAATGTGGTCAAACCGTTCTTCCGGAGGCGTGTCCAATATTCGGAGTGCGCGCAGTGCCGCCAAGCGTTGCGCTTCGTTAGCTGGTATAGGAGCGGATAGCACATTATAAATGTAGACGTCTGGGTCAAGGAAGCAAGGAAACAACTTGTTACGAAATGGTTTGCAACGGGTCGAGTCTTGGTACAATCAATTAATGGTTGCAAAAGAAAAAAGACGAGCCCCACGCGCGAGACACAACTCTGTCCTCGAGATTCTGGATCAGGGAGGGCATTCGATTGCCGAGATCGGACGCCTTGTCAATTTTTCGGCTGTTGGAGCCTGTTTTTCGTCCACGCGCGTTTTTGGTAAAGGGGAAAAGCTTTATGCTCGTTTGCGATTGTTGAAGGAAGGGGTCCTGATGGTGACGGCCCGCGTCGTATGGGTTCAAAAAAAGACGAACGCCATCCTCTACGGAATTGAGTTTCTAACCACCCAGAACGTTCGCGTCTAACCTTGGGGGGTCGAACCACTTGGCTAGCCGCACCGCCGCTCAAACCACCTGGTCACGGTCTCACCAAAGCCGCCTAATTAAAATCATCTAAAATTGGCAAAACGGCGCGGTTTTTTATAAAATTCCGCGTGCCCACTTATTGCCGTCCGGCCTTCTTCTTCCTATGAGTTTAAGTAATCCGAAACCCCTTATTCATCGTTTTGCGCATTTGAAAGCTCTGGTGGTGGGGGATTTGATGCTGGATCACTTCATCTGGGGATCTGTTTCCCGTATTTCTCCGGAGGCGCCGGTTCCGGTTGTGGAAGTCTCGCGCGAAACCGAAGTCCCGGGTGGGGCCGGGAATGTGGCGGCCAATATGGCGGTGCTCGGCGCGGAGGTCCATGTGGTTGGCCTGACCGGCCAGGATATCTGGGCGGAGCGCCTTCTAACCAAATTTCAAAACATCGGGATTCATGCCGAGCATATTCTCCGAACGCCGGAACGCCCGACCATTGTCAAAACCCGTATTATTGCCCAGCATCAACAGGTAGTCCGCTTTGATCGGGAGTTGAGGACGGCTCTGTCTCCGGCGATTCAAAAGGAAATCGGGGATCAGGTCGAACGGCTGATGCCTCATATGCAGGCGGTGGTCATCTCCGACTACGCCAAGGGGGTCGTTTCCTGGCCGCTGATTGACCGCCTGGTGTTTCTGGCCCGGCGGCAAGGGATCCCGATTACCGTTGATCCGAAAGTCGAGAATTTTTCTCGCTACCGGCGCGTCACGTGTGTGACGCCCAATATGAAAGAAGCGATGGAAAGCGCCGGGGTTCGGTGGGTCGAGGACGAAGAAGGCGTGGAACGGTTGGGGAAACAACTGTTGCGTCAATTGGATGCGGATTCCATTTTGATTACGCGCGGGGAACACGGAATGACTCTGATCGAAAAGAAGAAGCCGCCTCTCCATATCCCGACGCGGGCCCGGGAAGTCTACGACGTGACGGGCGCGGGAGATACGGTGATCAGCACCCTCACCCTAGCATTGGCCGCCGGCGCTTCGCTCCGTGACGCGGCCGAGTTGGCCAATTACGCGGCCGGACTTGTCGTCGCCAAACTCGGGACAGCTTACGTCACTCCGGATGAACTTTTGAAAGTTTTGAAGACGAACCGACATGGTTGATCACCGCGAAGATGTGCTGGCGGTAATCCCCTCGCGATGGGGGGCCCAGCGCTTTCCGGGAAAGCCCCTGACTTTGATTGCTGGAAAACCCATGATTCAATGGGTTTGGGAAGCGGCTAGGGGTGCCAAGCGGGTCACCCGTGTAGTAGTGGCGACCGATCACGCCCGGATCGCCCGCGTTGTGCGGGGGTTCGGCGGCGAGGTTGTGATGACCAGTCCGCGTTGCCCCAGCGGGACCGATCGCGTGGCCCAGGCGGCGCGTGCCTCAGCCGCTGGGATGGTTGTCAACGTGCAAGGGGATGAGCCTCTCTTGTCGACGAACACCATTGACCGGGTGGTGGAGGCGCTTCAAGAGGACAGCCACGCCGTGATGTCTACCGCGGTTCGCCGGATTGAAAGCGACAAGGAATGGCGGGACCCGAATATTGTCAAAGCCGTGCTGGATCGGATGAATTACGCGCTTTATTTTTCGCGCTCCCCGATCCCTTTTCAGATGAGAGCCGGAAAAGAGTCCAAGATGCCCCGGTGGGCCCATATCGGGATTTATGCGTTCCGGCGGGTGTTTCTGTTCCGGTATGCCGCGTTGTCGCCTTCGGCGCTCGAGCAGTCGGAACGGCTGGAGCAGTTGCGCGCGCTGGATCACGGTTGTTCGATCAAAGTCGTGGTTGTGCCGCAAGTGACTTGCGGAGTCGATCGTCCCGCAGATGTTAAAAAAGTCGAGAAAATTCTGGCTCGATCCGCGAAGGCGGATTAACGCCATGTCAGGGAAAACATTTAAATGACTAAATATATTTTCGTAACCGGCGGAGTGGTGTCATCTCTTGGAAAAGGGATTACCGCGGCTTCCCTGGCGCGCTTGCTCAAATCGCGGGGCCTGCGGATCGACATGCTGAAGTTTGATCCGTACTTTAACGTCGATCCAGGCACCATGAGTCCCTACCAGCACGGTGAAGTCTTTGTCACGGAAGACGGCGCAGAGACCGATCTCGACCTGGGTCACTACGAGCGTTATCTGGACCAGGACATGTGCCGCAAGAACAACTGCACGGCGGGTCAGATCTACGATACCGTCATCAGCAAGGAGCGACGCGGCGAGTTCCTGGGCAAGACCGTTCAGGTGATCCCGCATATCACCAACGAAATCAAATCGCGTATCCTGCAGCTCGGCCCGAACAAAGATATTGTGATCGTTGAAGTCGGCGGAACCGTCGGCGACATCGAAAGCCTTCCATTTTTGGAGGCCATCCGGCAGATGCGGCTCGATGTCGGGCGGGATAACGTGCTGTATATTCATGTGACGCTGGTGCCCTACATTCGTTCTTCCGAAGAGATGAAAACCAAACCGACCCAGCACAGCGTTGGAAAGCTGCGTGAAATCGGAATTGAACCCGATATCATTGTCTGCCGGACGGAGCGGCCTCTGGAAGAAGAGCTGCGGGCTAAAATCAGTCTCTTCTGCAGTGTCCCCGTGGAAGCGGTAGTGGAGGCGCGGGATGTGTCGACCATTTATGAGGTGGCGCTGGCCTTTGAACGGGAAGGGCTGGATGAACTGGCCCTCATGCAGCTACGACAACGGAGTCATCGGCAGGGAATGCAAGAATGGGCGGAAATGGTTGAGAAAATCAAGAACCCTCGTAAACGGGTGACCATTGCTTTGGCTGGAAAATATGTGGAGCTCAAAGACGCTTACAAGAGTGTCGTCGAAGCGTTGCTCCACGGCGGTATTGCCAACGATGCGCGCGTGCAGATCAAATATGTCGATGTGGAGTCGCCCGATCTGGAGCGCGAACTGGCTGAAGTCCAGGGAATCCTGGTCCCGGGTGGTTTCGGGGACCGTGGTATTGAAGGGAAAATCGCTGTTGTTCAATACGCCCGGGAGCACCAGATTCCGTATTTGGGACTGTGCCTGGGAATGCAGGTGGCGGTGATCGAATTCGCGCGGAACGTTTGCCGTATGAAAAACGCCAATTCCACGGAGTTTAATCCCAAGACCGCTTATCCCGTGATCGATATTCTGCCGGAGCAGAGAGCCATCCATAAAAAGGGCGGCACCATGCGTCTGGGAGGATATCCCTGTCGCTTAAAACAGGGGTCCCTGGCGGCCACGGTTTATGGAAAATCTCAGGTTGAGGAACGCCACCGCCACCGGTATGAATTTAATCCTAAATACCGACGGACCATTGAAAGCCACGGGCTGCGGATTTCAGGGGAATACGTGGAACGCCACCTGGCCGAGATTGTGGAACTGACGGCGCATCCGTTCTTTGTGGGGGTTCAATTCCATCCGGAATTCAAGTCGCGCCCGACGCGGCCGCATCCGCTCTTCCGGGGATTCGTCCGCGCCGCGCTGGATTTTAAACACACGCTCAACCGTGAACCGGCTCCCGTGCCTGTCGTCAACGCTTGATGAAAACGAAACCGGTCGTATCCGTAGAGCTGGGCCATATTCGATTTTCCAACGAAGGATCGTTGGCGTTGATCGCGGGTCCCTGCGTGATTGAGGATTCCACGTTCACAGTGGCTCTGGCGAAGCGGCTGGCTCGAGTGGCGCGTGAGAGGAGGATTTCCTTCGTTTTTAAGGCGTCCTATGACAAAGCCAACCGGAGTTCGGGAGGGTCGTTTCGCGGGCCGGGCCTGGAGAGGGGATTGGCCACCTTACGTCAGGTCAAAGAGGAAGTCGGGTGTCCTGTTCTGACGGATGTTCATTGCGCGAACGATGTGGCTCGTGTGGCGCAGGTGGTCGATGTGATTCAAGTACCGGCTTTTCTTTGCCGGCAGACGGATCTCCTTCTGGCATGCGGCGAAAGCGGGTGCATCGTTAATGTAAAAAAGGGGCAGTTCCTGGCCCCCTGGGACATGGAACAGGTGGTTCGAAAAATTGAGTCCACCGGAAACCGGAAAATCCTTTTAACGGAACGGGGAATTTCCTTCGGGTACAACAACCTCGTGGTAGATATGCGGTCATTGGCTGTCATGAAGCAGTTCGGGTATCCGGTGATTTATGATGCAACGCATAGCGTCCAACTCCCCGGCGGATTGGGTCACGCCTCCGGTGGCCAGCGGGAGTATCTTGTCCCGTTGGCGCGTGCGGCGGTGGCGGTGGGTATCGCCGCTGTTTTCTGCGAGGTTCATCCGTTGCCTGAGAAGGCGCTCTCGGATGGTCCCAATAACCTGCCGCTGGCCGCGTTGCCGCGGTTTGTGCGTGAGCTCCAGACTCTTGATAAGGTGGCGAAATCATTACATCGGTACCATGAGAAAACAGGGAGGCGAAGGTGAAATGCCCTCAATGTCTGACGGATAACAAGGATCAGGCGAAGTCTTGTCGCAAGTGTGGAATGGATCTGCAGCTGTCGCCCTTATGGCAGCCGACGTGGGCGTGGCATCGGCGAACATTGATTGCTATTTACATTGTTTTGGCAGTCGTTTTTGTTGTCGTGCGGATGCTTTTGAAGCCTTATGTTCGCCACCTGCCGCCGGAAATTACACCTTGGATGCACGGAGGGAGTTCTTCTAGTGGTCAAAAGTGATGCGGCGCTGATTCAGCGCGCCCGGCGCGTTATTTCTTTGGAAGCCCGTTGCGTGGCCGCGCAGGCGCGTGTCATCGATCAGTCGTTCCTCAAGGCGGTTCGGTTGATCTCTCGTTGTACTGGACGCGTGGTGGTTCTCGGGGTTGGAAAGTCGGGTCTGATCGGCCGCAAGATTACCGCCACGTTGGCGTCGACCGGTACACCGTCGACCTTTGTACATCCGTCTGAAGGAATGCACGGCGATCTCGGCATGATTACGCCCCGCGACGTGGTCCTGGCGTTATCCTTTTCCGGTGAAACCGAAGAACTGAAGCGGCTATTGCCTTCCATTAAAGCGATGGAGGTTCCGCTGATTGCCATGACCGCCCGGCCGCACTCCCGGCTGGCGCGGACGGCGGACGTGACGCTTCGTGTGAATGTCAAACGAGAAGCCTGTCCTTACAATCTGACCCCCACCACGTCGACGACGGCCATGCTGGCTCTGGGTGATGCCCTGGCCATGACGGTAATGGATACGCGCGGGTTCAAAGCGGAGGATTTCGCACGACTTCATCCGGGCGGCGTGCTGGGGAAGCGGCTCCTGTGGACCGTTAAAGAGGTCATGCACAAAGGCCGTGGAAATCCTGTGGTCCGTGTCGATCAAACGGTACGAGAAGGCCTGCAAATCATGACGCGTACCCGGACGGGAGCGGCCAGCGTGGTGAATCAAGCCGGCCGGCTGATGGGTTATTTTACGGATGGTGATTTTCGTCGATTGGCACCCCGGGACCCCCAGTTATTAACCAGGAAAATGAAGGACGTGATGACGGAACGTCCGCATGTCCTGTCGTCGGATGCACGGTTGGGGGACGCGGCCCAGGCGCTTCATCGTTATCGTTGCGATAACATGCCCGTGGTGGATGAGCGGGGACGCCCGATCGGGTTATTGGATGAACGCGACCTCTTGTCGGAAGGGCTGCTTTGAATCAGTGGCATGCCTGTATCCTTGCGGGTTTAGTGTTCGGGGGTGCGGCCTGCCAGAAAACGGTTCCTTCACAACCCCCAGCACCCGATAAAGCGGTGGCCACTCAGGTTCTGCAAAATTTTGAGCTGAACGATGTGCAGAAGGGTGTGCGAACGATGATGTTGCAGTCCACGGAAGCCCGCATTTTTGAAAAAGAGCAGGTGGCGGATGTCGACTTCCCGCATGTCACCTTTTTCAAGGAGGCGCAGATTTCTTCTCAGTTGTGGTCGCAGGCTGGAAAGATATTCCTCCAAACCCATGAGATTGAAGCGTGGGGAAGCGTCCGGGTGGTGACGGCCGACAGCGCAACGCTCACGACCGAACGTCTTCGTTATGATCCGCAGAAGCAGAAAATCTTTTCCAACGAACCGGTCCGTTTGGAAAAGCCGGACTCCGTAACGGAAGGCCAGAGCTTTGAATCGGATCCCAGTCTGAAGGATATTAAAATCAGCCGGCAAAAAGTCACGATGAAAAAGGGTGTTCGTCAATGAAACAGGATGTAAGGTTTTTTCTGGGTTTTCTGGGGGTTGCCGCCTGCCTTTCTGCAGGCGGGCCTTTGAGGGCGGTGGAGCCTGCTTTGGAAGCGACCATCACCAGCGATGAGCTGCAGATGCAGGACAACGGCGCACAGACCATTTTCACCGGAAATGTCGTATTGATTCAGTCTCCGTACCGGCTTGAAGCGGACCGGATGCAGCGGACGAAGGCCACCGGCCTTGTGCAGGCGCGCGGTCATGTCCGGGGGACCTGGATCAGCGATTCTGGAGAAAAAATCGTCGCCACCGGCCAGCACGCCCGATATGATCCGAATGAGGAAATCAGCGAGTTGTGGGGGGAACCGGAGGTGACCCGGTGGGAGACGCCACGCGATACGTGTCCGGTTGTTTTAAACGCCGAGCGTATTATCGCGCAACAGCGTCAGAAAACTATTTTGGCTCAACAGAATGTCCGGATCCGGCAGGGGACGCGGTTATTGACGCGATCCGAGCAGGGCCAATATAGTCAGACGGATAAAACCATTCATCTCTGGGGAAAAAAAGGGGTCTTTATTCATGTCAAGGACACCCGTGGTTCGGCTGATTTTACAAGCAACCGGGGTTGGGTTCTGCTCGATCCAAAGGAAGCCCGTCTGATCGACAACGTCCGCGGGCACGTGATTCCGAATCCGGATTTATGAGTTTACAAGCGGAAGCCTTATTCAAGTCCTATGGGCGGCGCTCGGTTGTGAGGGGTATTCATTTTGATGTTCAACCCGGAGAAGTGGTGGGGCTTCTGGGCCCTAACGGTGCCGGAAAGACGACTTGTTTTCATATGATTGTGGGGTTGATCCGGGCTGACCAGGGACGGATCCTTTTAAATCAGAGGAATGTTACCCTGGATCCCATGTACCGGCGTGCTCGCCAGGGGATCGGGTACTTGGCGCAGGAGCCATCTATTTTTCGCCGTATGACCGTGGAAGAAAATCTTTTGGCTATTCTTGAAATGCGGGAAGGGCCGGAGGAGGACAAACGGGCGAAAATGGAAGGCCTTCTGAATGAATTGGGGCTTGAAAAATTGCGTCGCCAGGTGGCGGCCACTTTATCGGGCGGTGAAAAGCGCCGCTGCGAAGTGGCCCGGGCGCTGGTGACCGATCCGCAATACCTTCTTCTGGATGAGCCGTTCGTCGGGATTGACCCCTTGGCGGTCACGGACCTTCAGAATGTTGTGAAGGGACTCAAAGCCAAAGGGATTGGTGTTTTGATTACGGACCATAACGTCCGCGATACGTTGGAGATCGTCGACAGGGCATACATCATGTACGAGGGTCGTGTTTTGAGGGAAGGGAGCGCCCGCGAACTTTTGGCTGATCCGGAAGCGCGCCGGGTATATCTCGGAGAAAAATTCAGCTTATGAGGGGATTATGCAAGTTCATATAACAGCTCGACATTTGAAATTGACAGCCGCCATTGCGGATTATGTTCAGAAGAAAATTGAGAAAGCGGACCGATTTTTGGGCCGGATTATTTCAGGCCAAGCCATTTTAAGCGTGGAAAAAGACCGGCACACGGCGGAGATCGTCCTTCACGCGTCCGGCCGGACATTTACGGCCAAGAAAACGGCCGCTGATCTTTATGCCGCCATCGATTTTGCCAGTGATAAGATCGACGAACAACTGCGGCGGTACAAGGAAAAGCGCCAGGGCCATCGTGTAGAGGAACGTACACGCTCCCGGCCGGAGACCTGGATGGCCGAACCCCCGGTGTTCGGTTCGGAACGGAACGATCCCCGGGTCAGCAGTCAGAAGATTTTACGCCTGGTTCCGCTATCCCTTCCCGAGGCCATTTCATCGATGGAGCAATCGGACAGCGCGCACTGGATTTTTCAAAACCGGGAAAACGGACGCGTCACAGTCATTTACCGGAAACCCGACAAAACGTATGGTGTCGTGGAGTCCGTTTCATAACGTTCTTATCAGGAGGCCTTGCATGTTAATGAATCAAGAAGAGAAATGGGAAAAGTTGCGTATCCTGGACTTTCTTAAGCTCTCGGCGATCCGCATCGATCTGACTGGGACGACCAAGCGAGCGGTGGTGGAAGAGCTCGTCGAGCTGCTGGCGCAAGATGGGAAAGTGAAGGATGCCAAAGCCACGGTCGATGTTTTGATGGAACGAGAAAAGCTCGGTTCCACAGGAATCGGACAGGGCATCGCGATTCCTCATGCCAAAACCGATCAGACCGCCGAAGTCGTGGCGGCCTTCGGACTCTCCAAGCGCGGCGTGCAGTTTGACGCGTTGGACGGAGAACCCGCCTACATTTTCTTCCTGCTGGTGGCGCCTCCGGATGCGGCGAGCCTGCATTTGAAGGCTCTCGCCCGCATCTCCCGGCTGCTGAAAGACAAATTCTTCCGGCAAGCGCTCCGGGATGTGAAAGATCCAAATGAAGTGATCAAGATTATCAAAGAAGAGGATCAGTACTAATCCGCCATGGCGGTTCTCCTGGTTGCAGACATTATGAAGGAAAAGCAAACGGATCTGGATCTGACCCTTTTGGCCGGATCCAAAGGGATACGCCGGGTGGTGACGGTTTCTGAAATCAACCGCCCCGGTCTGGCGATCAGCGGTTATCTGGATTATTTTCCGTCTGAACGCGTTCAGATTATCGGTCTGGGTGAACATTCGTATCTGGCGACCCTCCCGCTGGCTCAGCGGGTGGAGACGCTCCGCCGGGTCCTGTCGTACAACAAAAATTTGCCGTGCATCGTCATGACGCGCGGGCTGAAGCCCCACCGGGAACTCGTCAAGGTGGCTGACCAGCTGAAGGTGCCGCTCCTGCGTTCCGGTCTGACCACGGCGCACCTGATCGGAGAACTGACGGTTTATCTGGAAGAAAAACTGGCTCCGACGAGCACCATCCACGGGGTTTTAATGAACGTCTACGGGCTAGGGGTGCTTCTCGTCGGGGATTCGGGGATCGGGAAATCCGAGTGCGCCTTGGAACTTCTGAAACGGGGTCACATGCTCGTGGCCGATGACGTGGTCGAAATCAAACAGCGCCTGGGCGGTCTTCTCTTTGGAACCGGCGCCGAGCTGATCCGGCACCATATGGAATTGCGCGGTCTGGGTATTATCGATGTTCAAAAGGTTTTTGGAGTCAGTTCGATTCTCGATCGCACCCGGATCGAACTGGTGATTCGTTTGGAGGAATGGAAACAAACCGTGGCGTATGATCGCGTGGGACTTTCCGAGGAGGTCACATCCATTCTGGGTGTCCGGATTCCTGAGATCGTCATGCCGGTCCGGCCGGGCCGGAACCTGGCGGTTCTGGTGGAGGTGGCCACGCTCAATCAACGTCTGAAATATCGCGGACAGTATACGGCCCGGGAATTTAATAAGCGGCTGATTGCCATGATGGCGAAGAAGTCAGCCAAAAAGCCTTCGGGCCAGAAAACGAAACCATGAAAAAAGACAAGGTGCTCTTTTGGATCGTGACCGGGATGTCCGGAGCCGGCAAGTCCCAGGTCATTAATTGCTTCGAAGATTTCGGATTCTTTTGCGTCGACAATCTCCCCATCGCCCTGCTTCCGAAGATGGCGGAGCTTTGCGCGCAATCCGGCCGACCCCTGCGGCGCGTGGCGTTAGGGATCGACATTCGCGAGGGGGGGTTTCTCCGCGATTTTATGGCTGCGATCAGCGCGTTAAAACAGCAGGGGGTGGCCTGCCGCATTCTCTTTCTCGATGCGGATGATCGTACCTTGATCCGTCGTTTTTCGGAGACCCGCCGGCGCCATCCCTTGGGCAACAGCGTTCGAAAAGGGATCAGTGAAGAGCGGCGGCGACTGCTCAAAATCAAAGAAATTGCCGATAAGATTATTGACACCAGCAACATGACGCTGGCCGATCTCAAAATGACGCTTTCCGGTATCCTGGAGCGGCGCCGGTCGAATGAAATGCAGATTTCGATCGTTTCGTTCGGCTACAAGTACGGGCTACCCGTCGATGTCGATATCATCTGGGATGTCCGTTTTATGCCGAATCCGAATTACCAGAAGCATCTTCGTCCTAAAACAGGGCGTGACGCCGCGGTTCGCCGCTACGTGATGTCCTCCCGGCAGGCCCAGCAACTTGGGCGCAAGTTCTTCAGCCTGATTACGGAGTCACTGCCTTATTACATCGGTGAAGGCAAGAGTTATCTCACGATCGCGATTGGATGCACCGGCGGACGTCACCGGTCGGTTGTGATTGCGGATGCGCTGCGCGAAGACCTGCTGGACCATGGATTTAAAGTCCATGTCCTCCATCGGGACATTGATCGTTAAGGGGAATCCTATGATTGGCCTCATTATTATTACCCACGGTCATTTTGGACGAGAGCTTCTGAGAACTGCGGAAGACATTGTCGGACGGCAGGGACACGCGGTTGCACTGAGCGTCACGTCGGAGATGGGAATAGATAATTTGTCGGCGGCCTTGGAGTCTGCGTTCAAAACCATTGACGCTCCGGAGGGTTGCCTGATTCTGGTCGACATGATCGGTGGGACTCCTTGTAACTCCGCTTTGTTAAAAACGAGAAGTTTACCGCACGAGGTGGTGTCCGGCGTGAATCTGTACATGATGATCTCGAGTTTCACGCACCGGCAGATGTTGGATTTGAAGGCGCTGGCGACACGTGTGATGGAAGACGGGCGTAAGTCCATCGTCCTGCCGAAGGAACTTCTCTTGAAGCGTTTGGGGTAATGCATGACGGTTGAGCTGGTTCGCATTGATGATCGGCTGGTCCATGGTCAGGTGGTGGAAGGATGGCTCAAGTCCCTCCGCATTTCGCAGGTGGTCGTGGCCAGCGATAGCGTCGCGGTCGACGAAACGCAACAGGCGCTCTACCTGCTGGCGGTTCCCCAGGGCGTCAGCTTAATTTGTTTGAGTCTGGCGGAAACGGCGGCGGCGTGGAAAAAACATGGCTGGAGGACTGATCGGACGCTGATTCTCGTTTCTTCGCCGAAAGACGCCCTGCGGTTGTTGGAGGACGGGGCGCCGCTTGCATCGGTTAATGTGGGCGGTATCCATTTTAAGGAAGGCCGCGTTCAGATCTTGCGGGCGATCAGCCTGGATGATCAGGATGTCGCCGCACTCAACATCCTGGTCACGCGCGGGGTTATTTTGGAGGCCCGGCCGCTCCCTCTGGATGAGCCGGTCGATTTAAGGCCTTATTTGGAACAATGGCAACAACGTCAGACAACGGGGGGGGATCAACCGAGGTGAACAGAGTCCATTTTATACTGGGGTGCCATAATCATCAGCCGATCGGCAATTTTGATTTTGTTTTTGAAAAGGCCTATCAGCAGTCCTACTTGCCTTTTTTAGAAGCCATGATCCGGCATCCGAAGCTGCAGTGGAATCTGCATGCCACCGGGGTTTTGTGGAACTGGCTCGAACATCACCACCCGGAATATATTGAACAAATCGTTTTGCAGGTGCGTGAAAACCGCGTCGAGATTTTGACTGGAGGATTTTATGAACCGATTTTGTCCGCCTTGCCGGATGCGGATAAGGCGGGACAGATCCATAAGTTGACCCGGTATATTCGCCAGCGGTTTCGGGTGAAACCCCGAGGGATGTGGCTGGCCGAACGGGTCTGGGAACCGCATCTGGCGAAGGTGCTTCATGAAAACGGCATCACCTACACATTGCTCGATGACACTCACTTTTTCTCGACGGGAATGACTGAGGATGACATGACGGGAGCGTATCTGACGGAAGAACAGGGTGCCACTCTGAACCTTTTGCCTATCCGCCAGGATCTGCGCTATGCCATTCCGTTTAAAGATCCGGGGGAAACCATCAATTTATTGCGCCGACATGCGACCCCGACGGGTTACAAAGCCCTGGCCATGTTTGACGATGGGGAAAAATTTGGTTTTTGGCCTGACACGTATCACCATGTTTATGAGGACGGTTGGCTGGAAAAGTTTCTGACTGTTTTGGAGAGCAATGGCGATTGGATCAAAACCTGCCGTATTTCGGATTATTTGGATGCTTTCCCGCCGGGAGGACGGGTGTATCTCCCGACTTCTTCCTATTACGAAATGAGCGAATGGACGTTGCCCGCCGCTTCGCAAGAGGCTTTGTCGACTCTGCAGAAAAACATCCCCGCGCATCTGGGGAGTGAAGCCTCTAAACGTTTCCTGCGCGGTGGGTATTGGCGTAATTTTCTAACGAAATACGACGAATCCAATAACCTTCACAAAAAAATGCTCTTGGTTTCCGATAAAGTTCATCGTGCTAATGAAGTGCTCGGAGGAACACTGGAGCGGGTCTCCCCTAAAGCGCAAAAAATGATGGATGCGCTGTGGGCGGGACAATGCAACTGCGCCTACTGGCACGGGGTGTTCGGCGGACTTTATCTGCCGCATCTCCGCCAGGCGATTTATCGCGAGCTTTTGCGCGCGGAACAGCTTGCCGATAAAGTTTTGCAGGCCGACGAAATAATTGTTGTGCGGGAAGTGGATTTTGACAAAGACGGCACGAACGAAATCCTGGCGGAATCGCCGGACCAGAACATTTACTTTTCACCCCGCTCCGGAGGTTCGATGTTTGAGTGGGATCTACGTTCGGAAGGGGTCAATCTGTTGAATGTTTTGACCCGTCGTCCTGAAGGGTATCACCGGCATCTGTCGGAGCATCCCTCGGGATCGTATGGCGCAGGGGATGGGGTCAAAACCATTCATGATGCCATGCGCATGAAAGAACCTGCCCTGGAAAAACGGCTCTTTACGGATTGGTACCGGCGGTCCAGCCTGTTGGATCATTTTTTCCATCCCGATACCAAGATTAACGATTTTTACCGCTGTCAATATGGCGAACAGGGCGATTTTGTCAAAACCGGTTATCGGGTGGATGTGGTCCGTGATACGTATCCCCAGGTTCGGTTGTCGCGGACCGGCACGGTCTGGTCCGGAGATCAGCGCAATACGATTTCCGTCGAGAAAACCATCTCGCTTTTGCCCCCGCTGGGCTGGCAGGTGATTTACCGCATCGAAAATCGTCAGGGACCGGTCTGCAACCTTTGGTTTGGATGCGAAATGGCTTTTGCCTTTGCCACCCAGGAGCATCAGGAATTGACGGAACATCATCAACAACAACTCTGGATGCGGCGGGATGAAGCATTTGGATTGGTCGCAAAGGTCCAGTTTGATGTGCCTACCGATCTCTGGGAATTCCCGCTTCATACGGTTTCCCTGTCCGAAGATGGTTTTGAAAAAACCTATCAGGGCACCGTGCTTCTGGCTCACATGCGCGTGCCCCTGCAGCCGGGGCAGTCCCTCGTTCGATCGTGGCGTGTCGGAGCGCAACCCTCATGATGCCTCCGGCCATCAAAGCGGCTCTGTGGGCTGGCTTCATCGCGCTGGATTTCACTGGATGCGGTCCCTGGATGGTTTCCCAGCCGCTCGTCTGCGGTCCCTTGTTTGGCTGGATCCTCGGCCATGTCTTTATCGGCTTGGTGGTGGGGGGCATCGTTCAGTTGTTGTGGATGGATGTGACACCCGTCGGAGTCGGAATTCCCTACGATGCCACCGCGGTCACCTTGCTGGCGGTCTATTGGGCGAGCTCTATTCCCCAAAGCTCGCTGTCGCAGGTCGTTCTGGCGCTGATGTTATCGGTTCCTTTTGGATTTGTTTTTCGCGGAATGGATCAATTGGCCCGGCGGCTGAATACGCGGCTCGTGCGTTTAATTGAACGGGTGTCGGATGAACGAATTGCTCCGGCGCTCTCCCTGGGTATTCTATTCGGTTTGGTCTGGTCCTGGGCGCGCTATGCGCTATTTTACGGACTGATGTTTTGGGCGGGTGAACGAGTCTGGCAATTTCTCATTCACTGGCCGAACATCGTCCGGATTGACTCGGGTCTTCGAATGGCGATTATTTTGTTGCCTGTGGCCGGCATGGGGGTGACGCTGGAACTCTTCCTGTCCGACGAGCCGGAGCAGCGCTGGGCGTCTTGGCGGCCGTTGCGCTGGACACGATCCAAATCGGAGAAACAATGATTTTTGCTTTACTGCAAACATTCATTCGTTCGCTTTTTCTGCAAACCATCTGGAATTTTGAGCGGATGCAGAATATGGGATTTGCCTTCAGCATGGTTCCGTTATTAAAGCGCGCCCACGCCTCGGCCGGATCCATCCAGACGGCCATCCGCCGGCATATGACGTTTTTTAATGTGCATCCTTATTTTGCTCCCATCATCATGGGGGTTGTTTATTCGAAAGAGAAAGCCAGCGCGGATCGTCCCGGAGATGACCCTACCATCACCGTGTTGAAAGACAGCATGGGAGCGGCTTTCGGAGGTATCGGCGACCATGTTTTCTGGGGGACGTGGAGACCTTTTTGTGCGCTGATGGCCCTGTCGATCGGACTGCTGGTGGCTTATCCAGCAACTGGGACGGTCAGCCGGTCTGTCTTTGATGCCCCTGCCGCCTTAATTTGCGCCAAGTGGTGGATCGTTGGTTTCCTGGCCGTGTTTAATTCGTTCCATCTCTGGCTGCGATGGCGGGGGCTTCAAAAAGCCGCTCTGGAGGGCCCTCAGGTTGTGGCTTGGGTCCAATCCTTGCGTATGCAGGGGTTTGCGGCGCATTTGCGGCGTATTGGCTTATTGATGCTGGTAGCGATGATCATGGTGTATTTGTGGCGATGGAATTCGTCGAAACTGCTGATCTGGATGGTCTGCGTCCTGTTGGCCACCGTGATTACCAAGCGATGGGCTTTTTCGGGTTTTACGATCTTTTATCTGGTTTGTATCGGTTCCATTATTCTGAGCGTCCTGGGGTTGCAATAACATGGCCGTAAAAGAGTTTACCGTCAAGAATCGTCTTGGGCTGCACGCCCGGCCCGCCGCGCTTTTTGTGCAAACGACCAGCCGTTACCGCTCGAACGTGAAAGTCCGTAAAGGAGAGCAGGAGGTGGACGGCAAGTCCATCATGGGACTGATGATGTTGGCGGCAGAAGAAGGCTCCAAAGTGGTGGTGACAGCGATCGGGTTGGATGAAAACGATGTTTTGACCGCCCTGGATGCACTTTTTACGAACCGGTTTGATGAAAAGGATTGACCCCTATGGCAACTGAACCAACCCATTCGCAATCCATCGTTGTCCGCGGGATCGCGGCGTCCCCGGGGATCGGCATCGGAAAAGCTTTTATTGTCAAGGAAGAATCGCTTTCCTATGTCTTCCGGTCGCTCGCCAAGGACGAGATCAAGAAGGAAATCCACCGTTTCCGGCAGGCCATCGCGAAGACCCGTGCGGACGTTCTGGAAACGCGCGAGAAAGTCTTGAAGGTTCTGGGGAAATCGCATGCGGCGCTGATCGATGCCCACCTGCTGATTCTGGAGGACGCGCTCTTCAGCAAGGATATTGAGAAAAAGATTACCCAGGAAATGATGAACGCTGAAGCCGCGCTGGTCGCTGTTTTGGACGGTGTGGGCCGGATGTTTGACCAGCTCGGGGATGAATACTTCCGTCAGCGCAAAGACGATGTCACGGATATCGGCAAGCGCGTCATGCGGCATCTGCTCGGGCATGCCGGTTCGCAACTCTCGGAGCTCACCTCGCGCTCGATTGTGGTGGCGCACGATTTGTCTCCGTCGGATACGATGCGTTTGCGGGACGATCTGGTGGAAGGTTTTGCCACGGACATCGGCGGACGAACCTCGCATACGGCGATCCTGGCCCAGGGATTGGAAATCCCGGCGGTCGTGGGGCTCCGCGAACTGGTGGCGCAGGTGAAAGCCGGCGACACCCTGATTGTGGATGGGAACGAAGGTCTGATCGTCATCAATCCCACCCCCGAGATGCTCGAGAACTACCGCAAAGTACATGAAATTCAACTGGCCGACAGCCGGCAACTCGAAAAATTGAAAGACTTGCCGGCTCAGACGCCGGATGGGCGGCGCCTGGTTCTGGCGTCCAACATCGAAACTCCTGAAGAGGTCAAAACCGCGCTCGGGCACGGTGCGGAAGGGATCGGGCTTTATCGGACGGAGTTTCTGTATATCGGCCGGAACAGCCTGCCTACGGAAGAAGACCACTATCAAAAGTACTGCGCGGTGGCCCGTCAGATGCTTCCGTACTCCGTCATTATCCGCACCATCGATCTGGGCGGGGATAAGCTGGCCAATCTGGGCGTGACGGGGCTTAATAACGAACAAAACCCTTTCCTGGGCCTTCGCGGCATCAGGCTCTGCCTCCGGTACCAGAATATTTTCAAAGAACAACTTCGGGCCATTCTTCGCGCTTCCGTCGAAGGAAAACTCAAGATCATGTATCCGATGATTACCAGTGTTGAAGAACTCCGGCAGGCCAATGCGATTCTGGCAGACGTTCAACAGGAGTTGCGGTCGAAAGCTATCCCGTTTGATGCGAACGTCGAAATCGGCGTGATGATTGAAACCCCTTCGGCCGCCGTGATCGCTGATCTATTGGCCAGAGAAGTGGACTATGTGTCGTTAGGGACCAACGATTTGATCCAGTACACCCTTGCGGTGGACCGTGTAAACGAGAACGTGGCGTCGCTCTATAATCCGCTCCATATCGGTGTTTTGCGATTGATTCACATGGTCATCGAGGCGGCGCATAAGGCCGAAAAATGGGTCGGCATGTGCGGCGAAATGGCGGGAGATCCCACCTTCACGAAGATCTTAATTGGGATGGGATTGGATGAGCTTTCCGTTCCTCCCGCGGCGGTGCCCCGTATCAAACGTCTGATCCGGCAGACGGTCTATTCGGACGCCCAGAAACTTGCCCAGGAGATCCTGCAGATGACGGAGCAGGATGCCGTCCAAAAACGCCTTGCCACTCCAAAGATCTAATTTCAAATGGATATCCGTAATTTCTGCATCATCGCGCATATCGATCATGGAAAATCGACCCTAGCGGACCGCCTTCTGGAAGCGACCGGTACGATTTCCAAGCGCGAGATGCGCGATCAGATGATGGACGATATGGAGCTCGAACGGGAGCGCGGGATCACGATCAAGGCCAAAGCGGTCCGGATGGCCTACACCTCGACATCCACCGGACAGGTGGTTGTGCTGAATCTCATTGATACCCCGGGGCATGTGGACTTCACTTACGAGGTGTCGCGCGCGCTGGCCGCTTGTGAAGGGGCGCTGCTTCTGGTGGATGCCACCCAGGGTGTTGAAGCGCAGACCTTGGCGAACGCTACCCTGGCTCGCGATGCCGGTCTGGAAATCATTCCCGTGATCAATAAGATCGATCTGCCGGCGGCTGATGTGGAGGGATGCCAACGCCAGTTGCAGGAAATTCTGGGCATTAACCGAAAGGCGATTCTGGCCAGCGCCAAACTGGGACAAGGGACGGAAGAGATTCTGGAAGCTGTTGTGAAGAGCGTGCCGCCGGCCCCAACGAACACGGCTGTGCCGCTCAAGGCTTTGGTGTTTGATTCTGTTTTTGATACGTACCGAGGGGTTGTCGTTTATGCGCGGATCTTGGAGGGCGAAGTTGAAACAGGCATGCCTCTTACGTTCATGGTATCCGGACTGACGATGACGGCCGAGGAAGTCGGTATTCTTCAGCTCAAGTATGTGAAGAAGGAGCGCTTGAGCGCCGGCGAAGTCGGTTACCTGATCCTCGGGCTTAAGGATCTGAGTGATGTCCGGGTCGGCGATACGATTACGTCCACCCAGCGGCCCACGGCAAAACCTCATCCCGGTTATAAAGAACTGAAGCCTTTTGTTTTTGCCGGCATTTATCCGATTAATCCCGCGGACTACGACAACCTGAAGAAAGCATTCGAAAAACTCCATTTAACCGATTCCGCTTTTGTCTTTACACCGGAAACATCGACGGCTCTGGGCTTCGGGTTCCGCGCCGGCTTTCTCGGCTTGCTGCACCTGGATATCGTGAAGACGCGGATCGAACGCGAGTTCCAGATTTTGCTGATCATTACGGCTCCCAATGTTATTTATGAGGTCATCAATCTGCAGGATGAAAAACAGAGGGTGGATAACCCCGCAAAATTTCCTCTGTCCGGTGAGTTTAAGCAGGTTCTGGAGCCCTATGTCTCCGCCACCCTTGTGACCCCGGCTGATTTTGTGGGTCCGCTGATGCAGCTCTGCCAGGACCGTCGAGGGATTTTCCATGATATGAAGTATTTATCGTCGACGCGTGTCGCGCTCCATTACGAGTTGCCGCTGGCTGAAATCGTGAGCGATTTCTATGATCAACTGAAATCGCTGTCCAAAGGGTACGCTTCGTTCGATTATGACCACACCGGCTTCAGTCCGGGGGATCTGGTGAAAATGGAAATCATGGTGAACGGCGAGATGGTTGACGCCTTTTCGTTTATCGTGCACAAGGACAAGGCCTATGCGCAGGGGCGGTCGCTGGTGGAGTCGCTCAAGGAGCTCATTCCCCGGCAGATGTTCGAGATTCCATTACAGGCCAAGATTGAAAATCGGATTATTGCGCGAGAGACCATCCCGGCGATGCGCAAAGACGTGCTGGCGAAATGCTATGGCGGCGATATCACGCGCAAGCGGAAGCTTCTCGAGAAGCAAAAAGAGGGAAAGCGCCGAATGAAACAGTTTGGACAAGTGGAAATCCCTCAGGAAGCCTTTATGGCTATTTTGAAACGATAAGATCTTTTCCGTCATCCCCGAGTGACTCTGTCGGGGATCCATCATGCCGTAGGGTAGCTTGTCTGGATTCCCCGCCAGAACCCGCGGGGAATGACGATAGAGAACGAGAACGATTACAATTGGAGGAGTAATGGAAGCGACACTATTCTGGATTGGTTGTGGTTTAGGCGGATACGCTTATCTTCTGCGCAAGATATTCAAGAAAGATTCTTTGATGCAACAGCGCGTGGTAGTGGCCGGCCTGCACCTGTTCTTTCTCGTGGTCGTGGGTGCGCTGGCCGGTTTTGTTCTCAGCGCGTCAATGGAAATCCATGGGCCCACCCCGCGATTCCCTGTAACCGGAGCCGTCATCGGGTTCCTCTGGGCGATTGTCCAGCTCCGCCGTGACACGCGGAAGGACGGGGCCCTCGGTCTGTTGACGGGCGATCTAGAATGGGTCGAGACCTCTTTTTCAGCCATTTTGCTGGCGGCCGTGATCATGTACTCCGTGGTTCAGGCATTTAAGATCCCGTCCAGTTCCATGGAAGACACGCTTCTAATCGGAGACCACCTTTTCGTTAACAAATTCATCTACGGCATCCGGATTCCCTTTACCGATCGTCGCGTTTTGAAGCTGAGGGATGTGCGGCGGGGGGACATCGTCGTGTTTGAAGCCCCTTCGACCGCCCTGCAGTCCCGGGAAGAGCGCGAACAACATGCGCACAAAGACTTTATTAAGCGCGCCATCGGATTGCCGGGAGATGAGATCCGAATCAAGGACAAACACGTCTATATCAACGGTCAACTGCAGGAGGAATCCTACGCCATCTACCGGGACGACAGTATCTGGCCCAATGCATTAAAATCCATGAACGCTGACGAGTATCAGCGGGAATGGGCGTCCGGCGAGTTTTCGATCTTCCGCCGGGATCAGGTGGGGGATACGTTTGGGCCTGTTCGGGTCCCTCCAAACTGCTATTTTGTTATGGGGGACAATCGGGATGGTTCCTTTGATTCGCGTTTCTGGGGCCCGATGCCTAATTCAAATCTGAAAGGAAAAGCCTGGCTGGTGTACTGGCCGATTCGCCGGGTCAAAATAATTCGATGATGACTCCTTCTGAAATCTGGCTGGTTGTTGCGGTGGGCTGCGTCGTGATTGAAATCATCCCGCCGCCGACTCATTTTTTCTTTCTGGGACTCGCACTGGGTGCTTTGGCCGCTTCTGTCGCGGCCTATTTCAGTACCATGGCCTGGCTGCCGTGGACGGTGTTTCTCGTGACATCGGTGGTTTTGATTCCCACGCTCATCCCTCTGGCCAAATTCTTGTTCACGCCGCGGCCGCATGCCTCGAATGTGGACGAGTTGATTAATCAGAAAGCCCTGGTGGTTGAGCCGGTGCGGCCGGAGGCGCCCGGGATCGTCAAGATTGTCGGGGAGGATTGGCGGGCCCTCTCCGAGCAGGATTCTTTCGAAAAGGGGCAATGGGGTCAGGTTATTCGCGTCGAAGGGACGCACGTTATCATCAGGAGGATTTACTAATGTTTCCATTTCTATCCACGACCGGGTTCATCATCACGGTTGCCGTTGTTATTTATGCGAGCCGGATGCTTCGGATTGTACGCCAGTTTGAAAAAGGCCTGGTTGAAACGTTTGGTCAGTACAGTCGTACAACCGGGGCCGGGTTGCTCGTCATTTTCCCGCCCTTTCAGGCCCTGCGCCTCGTCGATATGCGTGAGCAGGTGATGGAAGTCCCACCGCAGGAGGTCATTACGAAGGATAATGCCCCTGTCACGGTGGATGCCGTTATCTATTTTCAGGTCACGGACCCGTCCAAGGTGGTCTACAATGTGGCGAATTTCGCTATGGCCGCGATCAAGCTGGCCCAGACGAACCTGAGAAACATCATCGGCGAACTGGAACTGGACCAGACGCTGACCAGTCGTGAGCGGATTAATACTCAGCTCCGTCAGGTGTTGGACGAAGCCACGGATAGATGGGGGGTTAAAGTCGTGCGCGTGGAAATTCAGAAAATTGAACCGCCGCGCGATATTACCGACGCGATGTCCCGGCAGATGAAGGCTGAACGGGAAAAGCGCGCGGCGATCCTGGAAGCCGAAGGGCTCAAGCAAGCGGCCATTTTGAAAGCGGAGGGAGGCAAAACCGCGGTGGTTCTGGCCGCGGACGGCGAGCAGCAGTCGATGATTTTGCGGGCCAACGGCCAGGCCGAGGCGATCAAACGTGTTGCGGACGCCCATAAATATGAGACAGAGGTCGTTTACCAGGCCATTCACAATGGCAATCCGACCAAAGACCTGATCGCGATCAAATACCTCGAGACGCTGGGGAAAATGGCTGACGGGCAAGCGACGAAAATTCTGCTTCCCATTGAAACCGCCGGCCTGGCCGGCGCTGTCATGTCCGCCGTCGAAGTCATGCGTGAGAAGAACGCCGATAAGAAATCGTAAGGGGAGGATTTTATGGCGAAGAAATCGCTAGGAAGCTATTATTCGTATTCTTTTAAAATGCCGAATATCCGGAGACAGGATTTGGCGCAGATCGAAGAGGTGATCCTGAAGGATCTCCAGCCCCAACAGTATCATCTGGCTTGTCATGGCGCCGTCTATGACCGCGTGGCGGATATTCCCCAGGATTCGGGTGTCGAGAAAACGCTGGTCGTCTATACGCATACGCCTTGCCTGAGGCTCAAATTCGCCCGGTCATGGGCCGAACTCTATGTCGAGGATCATAACGATCAAATTGACCCTGCGATCCGGCGGATCAGTGCAATCGTTTCCAGCCGCGAACGGTACATGCTCTGGCGGTTCTCCAAGTTTTCCATTTGGTTGGCGCCTTTAATCGGGTTTGGCGGCATTAGCTTGACGGTCGACATGATTGCTCAGGAAAAACTCCCTGGTACCGCGATTTACGGAGCCTTGGGGCTGTTGGGTCTTACCGTGATCTGGTGGACCATTGGCCATTGGAGTAGTGCTTGCCGGTTTTCTCGAGTTCATCTCAGCAACGAATAAGTACGGAACGGACTGGGTTTTACATACACATCCCCTTTTGTCGTTCTCGATGCGGTTACTGCGACTTTGTTTCTTTTACCGGGAACGAAGATTGTATTTCGACTTACGTCTACCATCTATGCGATGAAATACGGCTGCATTCTAAGCAGCTCTGGGGCGGGCGGACAGCCGAGACTGTTTTTTTCGGCGGCGGGACACCATCGCTCTTAGAACTCTCCCATATCGGGCTCATCCTTCAGGCACTTCAGGAATGCTTTCCTCTCAAGCCCGATGCTGAAATCACATTGGAAGCCAATCCGGAAAGCGTCACCGCTGATAAAGCCGCCGGATGGCGGCGTGCTGGCGTCAACCGTTTAAGCTTGGGCCTGCAGACGTTTGATGATGGACTGCTCCGGGAGATAGGCCGCCTTCATACGTCGGAGCAGTTCCGGCAGGCTTATCAAACCGCGCGGCAAAGCGGTTTTCAAAACATCAGTTTCGATCTCATTTACGGCATCGTCGGCCAGTCTATGAAGAACTGGCGGAAGTCCCTCCAATCGGCGGTGGCGCTTGCGCCGGAACATCTGTCCCTCTATTCGCTGACGATTGAAGAGCATACGTCCTTCTTCGACAAAGGTCTGCGTATCGATGAAGACCGGCAGGCGCAGATGTATGAATGGTCCCGTTCGTATCTCCGGCAAGAGGGGTATGAGCAGTATGAGATCTCTAATTTCGCGCGTCCGGGCAGGGTGTGCGAGCATAATATGATTTACTGGCGCCAACAGGATTACCTCGGGCTCGGAGTGGGAGCGGTGGGCTGTGTCGGGGGGGTGCGCTGGCAGAACCAGAAGACACTTAACGGATATGAAACCGATGTTACGGCTCAGCGACTCCCCTGGCTTTCACAGGAGATCTTGGATGCGAAGACCCGAAAATTCGAACGCCTGATGCTCGGGCTTCGCCTGCGTGAAGGATGCAACTGGGAGAGGGAAGATAATCCCGGATGGTTTTCCCATCGCCGCCGGTTGGCCGAAAAGGGTTGGTTGGAGGAAATCCGCCCCGGTTGCTGGCGCATCCCTGACGCGTATATTCGAATTACTAACCAGGTATTACTTCCTTTTGCTTAACGAACGTTTAGTGGGATTGGGGGGCCGGTTCCGGAGTTTCCGGAAGCGGTAAATCGACCTTGCGGTCGTTTTGCCTGACGATGCGCGCCGGGGTGCCAACCACGGTGCTGTTCGGGGGCACGTCGTGCATGATGAGAAACGAGTTGGCGCCAATCCGTGCGTTGGATCCGACGGTCAGAGGACCGAGGAGAACGCTGTTGGTTCCAATGAGAACGTTATCTTCGACGGTCGGATGGCGCTTGCCGTGATGTTTACCGGTTCCCCCAAGTGTTACATTGTGGAACATGACGCAGTTTTTCCCGATCTGAGCGGTTTCGCCGATGACCACGCCGGTCCCGTGATCAATGAAAAACCCTTCCCCGATGACCGCGGCCGGATGGATCTCGACACCGGTCACGATTTTCGCGAGAGTGGAGAGAAAACGCGGCAGGATCGGTATTTTGATCCGGTAAAGGACATGAGCCACACGGTAAATCAGAATCGCGTGCAGCGGCGTGTGGCACAGAAGCGTTTCGAGAATATTGTGTGCGGCAGGATCGTTCTCACCCACCGCCCGGATATCCTGGAGAATCGTTTTAAACATACCCAATCGTAACAAATCAGTTATGTTTCCTGATACAGCCAGGTGGATAGATACCGTTCACCCGTATCCGGAATGATGACCACAATCGTTTTTCCTTTGGATTCTTCCCGGCGGGCGACATTCAGCGCGGCCCAGAGCGCGGCGCCGCCGGAGATCCCGATCAGGATGCCTTCCTCTTTAGCCGCCCGGCGGGCTGTGGCCCCGGCATCCAGAGTCTTCACGCGGATGATTTCATCGACCGCCTGGCTGTTATAAACCCCGGGAACAAATCCCGCTCCGATGCCCTGGATCTTATGGGGGGCCGGCTGTCCGCCCGACAAAACCGGCGAGTCATCGGGTTCGAGCGCGATAATCCGAACCGACGGCTTCCGTTTTTTGAGCACTTCGCCGACGCCGGTAATGGTTCCACCCGTGCCGACGCCGGCGATGAAGATATCCACCTGGCCGTCGGTATCGCCCCAGATTTCCTCAGCGGTCGTTCGCCGATGGATCTCCGGATTGGCGGGGTTGTTGAACTGCTGGGGAATCAAGCTGTTCGGGGTTTCCTTCGCCAGCTCTTCAGCCTTGGCAATGGCCCCTTTCATTCCCTTGGCTCCCTCGGTCAGGACCAGTTCCGCTCCCAGGACCTTGAGGATTTGACGGCGTTCGACGCTCATCGTGTCCGGCATCGTCAGAATCAGGCGGTAGCCTTTGGCCGCGCTGACAAAGGCCAGGGCGATACCGGTGTTCCCACTCGTCGGCTCAATGATGACCGACCCCTTCTTCAAGGCCCCGGATTTTTCGGCGGCTTCAATCATAGCCAGACCGATGCGATCCTTGATACTGGACAGCGGATTAAAAAACTCCAGTTTGGCCAGAACCGTGGCTCCAGCTCCCTCCGTCAGCCGGTTAATGCGAACCAGAGGCGTGTGTCCGATGGTCTTGGTTATGTCTTCGTAGATTTTGCTCATAAGGAAACCCCTCAATTCTATCGCATTAGTTCGTTGCTTTCGCTAATGCTTGATCGATATCCGCGAGGATATCGTCGATATGCTCAATGCCGATGGATAGACGTATGAAATCCGGCGTGACACCGGTCGCGCGTTGTTCTTCGGCCGAGAGCTGCTGGTGCGTCGTGGTCGCGGGATGGATCGCCAGTGATTTCGCGTCACCGACGTTGGCCAGGTGCGACACAAGCTGCAGCGAGTTGATGAATTTCTTCCCGGCTTCAATACCGCCTTTGATTCCAAAACCCAGGATCGCTCCAGCCCCTTTCGGGAGATACTTCGAAACACGCGATTTTTCAGGGCTCGAAGCCAGGCCGGGGTACCTCACCCAGCTGACCTTCGGGTGCTTTTCCAGATGCTGCGCGACCGACAGCGCGTTTTCGGAGTGGCGCGGCAGCCGCAAGTGCAGCGTCTCCAGTCCCTGCAGAAACAAAAAAGCATTAAAGGGCGATAACGCCGGTCCGATATCCCGCAGGAGCGTCACGCGCGCCTTGATGATGTAGGCAATGTTCCCGATGGGTTTGAGCGCTTCGACGAAGTTGATGCCGTGGTAGCTGGGATCGGCTTCGGCAATCAGGGGGAACTTCCCGTTGGTCCAGTCAAACTTCCCGGAATCCACGATCAGGCCGCCAATCGAGGTCCCATGGCCTCCGATGAACTTCGTCGCCGAGTAGACGATGATGTCGACGCCATGATTGAACGGCCGCAGCAGATAAGGCGAGACGGTGTTGTCGAGGATGAACGGAACCCCGTTTTTGTGCGCGACTTTTGAGATCCCTTCCAGGTCCGCCACATCCAGCTTGGGATTGCCAATCGACTCCGCGTAGACCGCCTTGGTCTTGGGCGTAATGGCCTTTTCAAGGGCCGCCAGATCATTGGAAGGTACGAAGTTAACCTTGACCCCGAATTTCGGAAGGGTGTAGTGGAAGAGATTGTAAGTTCCTCCGTACAGATTGTCTGCGGAGACAATCTCGTCGCCGGCTTTGGCGATATTGAGGATTGATAGCGTAATCGCCGACTGCCCGCTGGCCACTGCCAGCGCTCCAATGCCTCCATCCAGGGCCGCGATGCGTTTTTCAAAAACATCCGTTGTCGGGTTCATCAGGCGGGTATAAATGTTTCCAAATTCTTTCAGCCCGAACAGGTTGGCGGCATGGTCGGTGTTCTTGAATTGATATGAGGTCGTCTGGTAAATGGGCACCGCCCGGGATCCTGTGGTCGGATCCGGTTCCTGCCCTCCGTGAAGGGCCAGTGTTTCTGGTTTTAGTTTTGCGTCAATTGCACTCATGTTGGGTCTCCCTTAAGTTTAGTGGCCAAACAGCAGAAATAAAAAACCCCGCCATTCATCTGGCGGGGCGCTTGCGATTGTTTCTGCTTCGGATGGTCTGTTTTGTCTAGAGCATTCTCCGATCGCAGACGCAAAGCGTCCCGCCCTCGCAACACATACACATGGGCATCCTGGACGGCTTCGCGGAAAAAATCGTTGTACTCATGAATTAGACAGTACAACAGATCAATTCTGTGTGTCAATATGTCGTTGTCCATATCCTTTGCTCTTCAAACTTAAGAAATAGGCATTCACTAAATATTACTCAAAATTAGCAGTTGAAAACATATCTAAATATCAACTCGAATCACTTCTATTGACATGAAATCCGAGGAGATGATAAAGTACTAGCACTCAGATATTGGGAGTGCTAGTTTTTCGGATGGAAGACTTCAATGCGAACGATTGATCCCTCTACACAAGAAAATCGAAAAAGACGCCTGTTGCAGGCCGTCATCTATCATTACGTCCGGACTGGAAAGCCGGTCGGATCCCATATTATTGTCGATAAATACAACTTCGGCATGTCATCGGCCACCGTGCGCAACCTTCTCGTGTCTTTAGAAAAGGAAGGGTTCCTGATTCAGCCCCATACGAGCGCCGGTCGCATTCCCACGGACAAGGGGTACCGGTTTTACGTGGACTCCCTCCTGGATGTGCAGAGCATCGCAGCCACGGAAGAGGAAAAAATCCGCCGCGAGTGTGGGGCGCGAACAAAAGAACTGGAAGACCTGATGATCTCGACTTCGCACATGCTTTCTTCTCTCTCTCATTACACGGGATTGGTCTTATCTCCCCGATTTGATAAAAGCATCTTGCGCCGTCTCCAGTTAATTCCCCTGGGCGGGAACCAGGTCCTGGTTGTGGTTGTTTCCCAGACGGGTCTGATTCGCCACCGGGTGGTGTCTCTCTCCCACTCCATCTCCGCGGATCGCCTGGGGATGATGTCCCATCTTTTGAACGAGCGGCTGGCCGGACTTCCCCTGGCGGAAGTTCGCACGCAGATATTGCATCACATTGAAGCGATCCAGCAGGAAGAGGAGCAATCGCTGATGCTGGCCAAGGAACTCGCTCGGTCCGCCTTTGATTTGCATGCTTCCGAAAGCCAGGTTTATGTGGATGGCGGCGAAAATATTTTTTCGTTCCCGGACACGAGCGATGACTATCAGCAGATGACAGGTCTGCTGCGCATTATCGAAGAAAAAAGCCTCCTCACCTCTGTCCTGGAAAAGGCGATGAAAAAGGACGGTTTGAGCGTCCGGATTGGTGCAGAAAACACCCAGCCCGAGCTGCGCGGCATCTCGCTGGTTTCGTCTACCTATAAGATGGGGGACAATACCCTTGGGGTTCTGGGGATTCTCGGGCCCCGGCGGATGGAATACGGCCGCATGATCGCGTTGGTTGAAGGGGTCACCCGCATCGTCAATCAAATGCTGGAGAAGATGAACCGGTATGAGTGACCCAAAACCCGAGATAGGGCCTGAACTTGAGGAAAAACTGGCGGAGCTCGCCATCCTTCAGCAGGCGGTGGCCGAAGCCAAGCAGCGGACTGCTGAGTATTACGATCAGCTGCTTCGCCTGAAAGCCGAGTTTGAAAACTACCGCAAGAGGACCGAAAAAGAAAAGGCCGATTCCCGACTTTGGGGGAAGCAGGACGTGTTGATGCCGTTATTGGGCCTCGTGGATATTTTTGAACAAGCTCTGGCACAGACGCAGAGCGCCACCGACATTAAACAGGTTTTGACGGGACTCGAAATTTTGCATAAGAACTTTGCGGGATTCTTGAGAGCAGAGGGTTTGCAGGTGCTGGACGTGATTGGGAAACCCCTGGATCCCCACACGGCGGAAGCCGTGGAACGGGTGGAAACTCCGCCTGAACAGGCCGGCCAGGTGCTGGCGGAACTTCAAAAAGGATATGCCTTTCAGGGGCGCATTCTACGCCCCAGCCGAGTACGCGTCGGCGTGACCAAAAGCGCGGAGAACGAAGAGCCAACCGCTGCGGCATCGTAGCGGGTCGAATTTAAGGACCTGCGGTGGATGAGTTCATCGCCGCAAGTCCCGTCGAAGAGGAATAGACGAACGGGAGGAACGTATCATGCCTAAAATCATTGGAATTGATCTTGGAACATCGAATTCAGCCGCGGCGGTAATGGAAGGTGGGAAACCCACCATCATCCCGTCAGCGGAAGGAACGACTCTCGGCGGGAAAGCGTTCCCGTCTTATGTGGCTATTACGAAGGACTCCCAGCTGCTCGTGGGAGAACCGGCCCGTCGCCAGGCGGTGAGCAATCCGGAAGCCACGCTCAGCGCGTTCAAGCGGAAGATGGGGACGGATCATAAATACAAAGTCTTGAACAAGGAATATACTCCGCAGCAACTCTCCGCTTTTATCCTTCAAAAGGTAAAAAAAGACGCGGAAGCATACCTGGGCGATACGATAGCCAAAGCGGTGATCACCGTTCCGGCGTATTTCGACGATAACCAGCGCCAGGCGACCAAAGACGCCGGCGCCATCGCCGGTCTGGAAGTTGTCCGCCTGGTCAACGAGCCGACGGCGGCTTGTCTGGCCTACGGATTGGATAAATCCGGGCAAAACCAGAAGATCATGGTTTTTGATCTCGGCGGCGGGACGCTGGATGTCACGCTGATGGATATGTCCAGCACGGGAAAAGACGCGACGTTCGAAGTGGTGGCCACCTCCGGCGATACACAGCTTGGAGGGACCGACATGGACAACGCGCTGATCGAGTACGTTGCCGGTGAATTCCGCAAGGGGTCGGGCATTGACCTGATGACCGACAAGCTGGCCACGACCCGTCTGAAGGAAGCGGTTGAGAAAGCGAAGATCGAACTCTCCAGCGTGATGGAGACGGAAATCAACCTGCCGTTCATTACGGCGGATGCCTCCGGTCCCAAACATCTGGCGCAGAAACTGACCCGCGCCAAACTTGAGGCGATCGTCTCTCCGATTATTGATCGCTGCAAAGGTCCGGTGGATCGTGCTCTGAACGATTCTCGCAATAACCCGAAGCATTCGTGGAAAGCCATTTCGGATATCACGAAGATCATCATGGTGGGCGGACCAACCCGCATGCCGATCGTCCAGAAGTTCGTCGAAGATTATGTCGGCAAGAAGGTGGAGCATGGCATTGATCCGATGGAGTGCGTCGCTTTGGGCGCGGCGGTCCAAGCCGCAGTGCTCACGGGAGAAGTGAAGGATGTCCTGTTGCTGGATGTGACTCCTCTCACGCTCGGGATCGAAACCCTGGGCGGTGTGCGAACCCCGCTCATCGACCGGAATACGACCATCCCGGTCAAAAAGTCGCAGATTTTCTCAACAGCCGCAGACAATCAGCCTTCCGTTGAGGTGCACGTGCTGCAGGGGGAGCGGCCGATGGCGAAAGACAATGTTTCGCTCGGAAAGTTCATCCTGGACGGCATCCCGCCGGCGCCGCGTGGCATGCCGCAGGTCGAAGTCTCCTTCGACCTCGATGCCAATGGGATTCTCCACGTGACGGCCAAGGACCTGGGGACCAACAAGGAGCAGTCGATCCGCATTTCGTCCCCGAGCAAACTCTCGAAGGACGACGTCGAGAAGTTTGTCAAACAGGCGGAACAATTCGCCGAAGAAGACAAGAAGAACAAGGAACAAATCGAGGCCAAAAACGAGCTGGACGGTTTGGTCTACGCCACGGAAAAATCCCTGAAAGAGCATGGTGACAAAGCCAGCAATGACGAACGCCTGGCAATCGACCGCGCCCTGGCGGAAGCGAAAGAGGCCTTGAAGGGCACGGATGTGGACGCCATGAAGCGCACCAAAGAAAGCCTGATGAGCGTTTCGCATAAGCTGGCCGAAGCCATCTACAAACAGGCGGCGGAAAAATCCAAAGGCGCCGCTGGTGCTCCTCCGGAAGGCGAAGCGGGTGCCTCATCAGGTAATGGGGAAGCCCATCAATCCCAGAGCGGGGCGGTCGACGCCGAAATTGTCGACGACGAGAAAAAATAATACCCCTTCGGGTGGGTTGAGGGACCAGTGGCGGATAAAAAGGACTATTACGACTCCCTGGGCGTGTCTAAAGGTGCGAACCAGGACGAAATAAAAGCGGCCTACCGGCGGCAGGCGATCAAATATCACCCGGATAAGAATCCCGGTGATAAAAACGCGGAGACTCACTTCAAGACGATTAATGAAGCGTATGAAGTTCTCTCCGATCCGCAAAAGCGGGCCGCCTACGACCGTTTCGGGCACGCCGGGATGAATGCCGGAGGATACCCGGGTGGCGGTGGTTTTGGCGGGGGTTTTTCCGATCTGGGGGATATAGACCTAGGGGATATCCTGGGCAATATTTTCGGCGGCGCGGAGACCTTCTCCGGAAGCGGGCGGCGTTCCCGTTCGTCCCGCGGTCAGGACATTGCTGTCGAGGCGGACATTACGCTTCCGGAAGCTTACGCAGGCCTCAATAAGCCGATTCAAGTGCACCGCGCCGAATCCTGCGACACGTGCAAAGGAAGCGGAGCCAAGCCGGGATCGAACATTCAAACCTGTAAAACCTGCGGCGGCGTTGGGCAGGTACGCTCCCAGCGCGGATTCTTTGTCATGCAAACCGCCTGTCCCACATGCCATGGTGAAGGGCAGACCATCCAATCTCCCTGCACCTCCTGCCGCGGCACCGGTATTGTTGAGAGATCTTCGACCATTACCGTCCGTATTCCGCCTGGTGTGCGCGAGGGAACCTCGCTGCGCATTTCCGGCAGCGGTCAGGCCGGGCATCGCGGCGGGACCGCGGGGGATCTCTATGTCGTGATTCATGTGGCCAAGGATGTCCATTTTATCCGTGAGGAGGATGATCTCTATACGGAGGTCCATGTGTCCATCCCCCAGGCGGTGATGGGTTGCGAAACCCCCGTGCCCACCATGGAAGAACCTGTGACCATGAAGATCCCTCCTGGAACACAAGGGGGGACGTTGTTCCGCCTGCACGATCGCGGCATGCCGCGCCTGGCGGCCCGCGGCCAGGGGGATCAGTTCGTTAAAGTGATTGTCGATATTCCCAAAGAGCTGACCAGCGAACAGCGCCGGTTGCTCCAGGAATTCGCTAAAACATTGGGTGAAAATCCTGCCCGATACGACGAAAGCGTGCTAAAAAAAATCTTTGGTAGAGGCTGATGCGTGACCCCCAACGTCATTCCCCGCAGCCACTGGCGGCCCCGACCTCCCGTCGATGTTTTTATTGACGGGGCCGCACCGACTGTTTGATTCAACGGGTGGACGGTGCGGGGAACCCATAGATCCCCCGCCTGAACCCGCGGGGGATGACGACGCGGACGCGAGAGGTTGATATGCCTCGATTCTTTATCCCGCCGGAAAACATCCGTGACGGCCGCTTTTTCTTAAGCGGTTCGGAAGCCCGCCATGCGATCCATGTCCTTCGAAAAAAAAGCGGCGATACGCTTGAACTATTCGACGGGAAGAGCACGTCTTTTACCGGACGCATTGAATCGGTGACGCCGGAAGCGCTCAACGGCATTCTGTTGGAAACGCGCTCGACCGCTGTTGTCTCAGGTCCAGAACTCACGCTTTACCAGGCGTTGCTGAAAGGTCCAAAGTGGGACTGGCTCATCGAAAAAGTATGCGAACTGGGTGTCCGTCGATTGGTTCCTGTCGAGACCGCGCGGACTATCGTCAAAACGGAGGGCCGTGACGTGGCGGGGAAAGTGGCGCGCTGGCGTCGCATCGCGCTGGCAGCGGCCAAGCAATGCGGTCGTGCGGATATGATGGTGATCGAAACCCCCCAAGTGCTGTCGGATGTCTTGGCCGTTGCCCCATCTGGAGAACCGCTTCGCCTGATCCCTTGGGAGAAGGAAACATCCAGGACCATTCGTCAGGCTTGTCAGGGATTCAGAGGGCAGGCCGCGCAGGTCTTCATTGGTCCGGAGGGGGGATGGGAAGAGGATGAAGTGAATTTCGCTCGTCGTCAGGGGTGCGTCCCGGTGTCGCTGGGTCCAACTCTGTTGCGCGCGGAAACTGCCGGGATTGTGTCGGCCACATTGGCGCTCCATGAATTGAGAGAGGTGCTGCGATGAACCGTAATACGCTTTTTTATTCTTTTTTCCTGATCTTCTTTGCTTTCCTTTTATATGAATTCGCCCAGCTGATCGCCCCCTTCTTGACCCCGATACTCGGGGCTGTTGTTTTGTTGATCTTGGCTTATCCGATTCATGAACGTATTGGTCGATTGATGCGGCATCGAAGTGCTGGCTTACAGGCTCTTTTGTCGACGATCATTGTTGTGGCCCTGATCGTCGGACCCCTCATCGCTGTTTCCTGGTTTCTCATCAGTGAGTCGCAGTCGATGGTTCCCATGCTTCAGCATTGGGGCCAGACCCTGGAGAGCTGGCGGCACGGTACGACACTCCTCCATACGTCATGGATGCGCTCGATTGAAGCGCGGTGGCCGCTCTGGCTGGGGGGGCTGGGTCGTTTTGATGTGGAGCGTATCCTGCTTCAATGGGGAAGCCAATTGTTTTCTTGGATGGGTGCGTTTGGGCAGTCTCTGGCGACCAATACGATTTTGTCGATCGGTTCTTTGGCCATTTTAGTTTTTACGCTCTTTTTCTTTTTTCGCGACGGGGAAACCATGTTGAATCAAGCCCGAAGGCTGATTCCGATGCGGGCGCATGATCAAGACCGTCTGGTGGAGAAGTTAAAGTTGATTGTTACGGAGATCGTCCGGGGCTCCATCTTGACAGGGCTCTGCCAGATGGCCTGCGCCACGCTCGGTTATGGACTGGCCCGTGTTCCGGCTCCTTTGACTTTCGGCCTCCTCACAGGGATCGCTTCTTTTATTCCGGTTGTGGGTAGTGCTTTGGTCTGGGTGCCGATGGGAGTGTTCCTGCTCGCGAGGGCTTCCTATGGCCGTGGGATCTTCATTCTGCTCTGGGGGATTCTGGTCATTTCTGTGTTGGACAATCTGCTGCGGACCTTTTTTATCGGCCGGAAAGCCAAGCTGTCAACGTTGTTCTTGTTTTTCGGGATTATCGGCGGAGCCGAACTGTATGGCGTCAAGGGTGTTCTGATCGGGCCGGTTCTCGTTGCCATCCTTCCTGTATTCTTCGATATCTTTTCGGATCTCTATCTCCGAAAGGATACGCCTGAGGCAAAATGAGTTCAAAGACGATTGCCTTTCACACCTTCGGTTGCAAAGTCAACCAGTACGAAACCGAGGAACTTCGAAGCCTGCTTCATTCAGGAGATTTCCAGGTGGTGCCCGAAGAACAGGCCGCGGATGTCTATGTCATCAATTCCTGCACGGTGACCGAGGAGGCGGACCGCTCCTGCCGCCAGCTGATCCGGAAGCTGCTGCGCGAACATCCCGAAGCGCGCGTGTTGGTGACGGGTTGTTATGCCGAACGCTCAGCGGTGGAGTTGCGCGCCGTTTCCCCTCGCGTCGAAGTTTTCGGCAACCGGGAAAAACCGCTTGTGGCGGTGGCGCTGGGAATGCCGGCCTCCTGTATCGAGAACGCTGCCAGGCGTGACGGGGTTCTGCTTGCGGACCGAACACGGGCCACTATCAAAATCCAGGATGGCTGTGACGGGCCGTGCACTTACTGTATTGTGCCTTCCGTGCGGCCGGTCATGGTCTGCCGGCCTCCCACCCTCGTATTGGACGAAGCTCGAACGTACCTCGCGCGGGGTTTTCGGGAAATTGTTCTGACCGGTGTGCGCCTGGGACGCTATGAGTGGACCGGAGACGATGTCCCCTGGGACCTGGCGACTCTGATCCAGCGATTGACGGAATTGCCGGGGGATTTTCGTATTCGGCTCTCCTCCATCGAAGTGACGGAAATGTCGAATGCGCTCATCGCTTTGGCGGCTTCCCAGCCTAAACTCTGCCCGTTTTTTCATATCCCGCTGCAATCGGGAGACGACCGGGTCCTGAAGCGGATGGGCCGCTGGTACACCGCCGGTCGCTATCGATCCCTGATTCACGAGATCCGACGGCGCATTCCGGACGTCGCTTTAAGTACGGACGTGATCGTCGGTTTTCCTGGGGAAGAACAGGAACATTTTGAAAACACAAAGCGATTTCTGATGGAAGAAGCCTTCTCGCGGATTCATGTTTTTCGTTACTCGGTCCGTCCGGGAACCCCGGCGGAACGTTTGAGTGATCAGGTGAATCCTCAGACCAAGAGCCAACGCTGCAGGACCCTTCTTCAGCTGGATCTGCACCTGAGACAGCGCTTTGCGAATCGATTTTTGAACCGTCCCGTGAGGGTCCTCCTGGAGTCCCTGAGCTCCGGTTATACCGAACATTATGTTCGTGTGCGTTCCCGTGATCCCATTCCGGAAGGGGAGTTCCGGACGATCCATCCAACGGAAATCGGTTCGGATGCTGTTTTAATTGCTTAAATACAATAGTTGTTGCAATCGTTTGAAGTTGTGTTTACATATGAGTGAGCTCCTATGACGAATGAAACGAGAAAAAAGCACTCCCGGTTTGGAGAACTGCTGAATGTTCTCATGGACCATGCGGAATTGGTTTCGCTGGAAGCCCGTTTCGAGGCGCGTCAGGCGCTCCGGCGGCTAATAGCCATCGTCGTTGCCTGTGTCCTGGCTGTGGCGGCTTTTGTTTATCTGCAGATCGCCCTGATCGCCGGACTCCTGAGACTGGGCTTGACGCTGGGAACCGCCGGTCTTGTGATGGGAGGGGTTTATGGCCTGGCTGCTTTGGTCATTGGCCTTTGGGTCGGGCGCCGCCATCCAAAGGTCGGCTCACCGTTTGAAGCCACACGCCGCGAGATACGGGAAACGATTGAATGGATACGCAAAATTTTCTCCTGAATCGACAGGCCATCGTCGAACGCATCCAGGCGCGCCGCTCGGCTGTGATGGAGGAGCGCGCGGCTGTCCGTCACGGGTTTCTGGGCCTCTCCTGGATGGATTGGGGCCAGATGCTGTGGGGGGGTGGATCCAGTCGCCTTGGTTTGGGTTGGATTTCCAGTTTGCTTCTCCCGGTGGCGGTTCCTCTCTTGATGGCTTTTGGACGGCAAAAGATGGCCCCGGTTCTTTCGAAGAAAAGTCTGCTGTGGAAGCGCCTCGCCAACTTCTTTTCGCTAGCCTGCCGCCTTTGAAATCGCTATAATATCCGCTCTTTGATGGTTCAGCCTGATTGTCTTTTTTGCCGTATTATAGAGAAAAAAATACCGGCTACGGTTGTCCACGAAACGCCGACCACCCTGGCTTTTCGAGATGTCAATCCAAGGGCACCGGTGCATGTTCTTGTTGTTCCCAAAGAACACGTCGACTCCATCAATTCGCTGGAGTCCAGACACGCCGGTCTTCTGATGCAGATTTATGAAACCATTCAGGCGGTGGCCCGGTCGGAACGAGTCGAGGACACCGGATTTCGAGTGGTTGTAAATAACGGGAAGGACGCTGATCAGACAGTCCGCCACTTGCATTACCATGTGCTGGCGGGCCGCCGGATGGGATGGCCCCCGGGGTAGTTTTGAAGGAGAGGTGTTGACGATTGATCGGAATTAAAGTTCGCGAGAATGAATCGATTGAGGAAGCTCTGCGCCGCTTTAAAAAAGAGTGTGAGCGCAACGGCATCATGCAGGAGATTAAACGCCGGGAATTTTACGAGCCACCCAGCGTGCGCCGTAAAAAGAAGGCGCAGGAAGCGCGTCGCAAGCTGCGGCGCCGCATGATGAAACAATAAGGATTTGGAATGGATCTTCAAGTCAAAGTGTCCCAGGACCTGTTGACGGCGATGAAGCAGCGCGAAGCGATTCGCGTATCGACTCTGCGTCTCCTGAAGTCCGCGATCGGCGTCAAGGAAATCGAGCGCACGAAAACCCTTTCGGATGGGGAAGTGCTCGAAGTCATTCAGTCGGAGGCCAAACGGCGCCGCGAGGCGGCCGGGGAGTATAAGAAGGCGAACCGGCTGGACCTGTCGTCGAAGGAGGAAGCGGAACTGGCGGTTTTGCAGGCGTATCTTCCCGCCGCGTTGTCGGAAGCGGAGCTCCTGCAGATTGTGCAGACGGCGATCGCTTCCATCGGCGCCAAGGGACCGCAGGACATGGGCAAGGTGATGTCGACGGTGATGCCGCAGATTAAAGGACGCGCCGACGGAAAAATGGCCCAGCAAGTCGTGCAGCAGCAGCTTTCAGACACAAAATCCTAAGTTCCCTAACACAAACCTATGATTCCTGAAGAGACCATCTCCCGGGTTCGGGAGAGCGTTAACCTGGTGGAATTGATTCGGGAAAGCGTTCCGGGTCTGAAAAAGAGCGGGCGCAACTTCATGGCGCGCTGTCCGTTTCATCAGGAGCGGACGCCTTCGTTCAACGTTAATCCGGAGATGGGGTTGTTCAAGTGTTTCGGCTGTGGCGTGGGCGGCGATGTCTTCAAATTCCTGATGCTTTCGGAAGGCTTGAGCTACCCTGAAGCGATTCGCAAAGTGGCTGGCCGTGTCGGCATCGCGGTTGAGGATGAAGCGCAAAGGCAGGACGTTTCGGAAGAAACCAAAAAAAAACAACTGCTTTACGGTCTCCTCGATGATGCCGCCACGTTCTATCACCGGCAATTATTGGAATCTCCGGAAGCCAAGCCGGTTCTCGACTATTTAACGAAGCGTGGCCTTTCGTCCGAGTCGCTCGAGAAGTTCAGTATCGGATTTGCGCCGTCCTCGGGCAACGCCTTGCGCGATGCCGCGGCACGGAAGGGGTTCAGTCCCGAGACGCTGGAGTCCGCCGGGTTGATCCGGCGCAAAGAGGGCAGCGGGCGGACCTACGATCATTTTTGGAACCGGATCATCTTCCCGATCTGGGACGCGCAAGGACGTCTTGTGGCCTTCGGAGGCCGTGCCCTCGGCGACGCGATGCCGAAGTACATCAATTCGCCGGAAACGCCGATCTACTCCAAGAGCCGGCATTTGTACGGTCTCTTCCAGGCGTTGCCGACGCTGCGCAAACGCCATCACCTGGTGGTGCTGGAAGGGTACATGGATGTGGCGGTGTGTCATCAGTTCGGGTTTGATTACACCGTCGCGACGCTCGGAACCGCGCTGACGGACGAGCATATACGGCTTTTGCGGCGTTACGTTGATCATGTGACCCTGCTTTTTGACCCGGACGCGGCGGGGGCGGCGGCCACGTTGCGCGGCGGGGAACTGCTGATCGCGGAAGGTCTGAAAGTGGACGTGGTCACGCTTCCGGATGAACTGGATCCCGATGAATTGCTCTTGCGCGGCGGGGCGAAGGAACTGGAAGTGCAGCTGCAGAATCCGGTTCCGTTCATGGATTACTTTATCGCGCAGTCGCTGAAGAGGCATCCCGGAACTTTGCCGGAGCATAAGCTGGCGGTGGCGAAAGATGTTTTGCCGTTGATCGGCCGGATGCGCGATCCACTTTTGCAGGATGAGCATCTGGGGCGTCTGGCGGAAGCGTTGCGTACGCAGAAATTGATATTGGCGCAGCAGATGAAGCGGATGCCGAAGGAGTATTCGGAAAAGACCGAGAAGGTGCTTCCCAGGGCTTCCGAAGAAAAACAATCCGTATTTCTGTCTCTGGAGGAAGAAATCCTCCTGGCCGCGATCCTTTATCCATCGGGGGGCGTCTGCGAAATGCTCGAGCTGTTCGAGTGGCAGGACGCCCGGTGCCGGAGCGCGTGGAAAGTTTTGAAGACGCGGATCGGGTCGGGCACGCTGAATTTGTCGGATGCTCTGCCGGCCCTGCCGGACGACATTTCAGAATGGATCACACGGCTGGCGCTGCAGACCCGGGAGTACGCGCAGCCACTCGACGTGATGCGGGAGTTGTTGGGGGCCTGGCGCCGGCAGCAGGAGACCACCCGGTTGCGGGAGATGAAGCCGGAGATCGACCGGATGATCAACGGGCAGATCCCTGTCGATACGCAGCGCGTCCAGACGTATAACGATTTGTCGCGAAAATTAAAAGGCTCAAAATCGAATCCGGCCGGTTTGGTGTAACCTGAGGAGGTTCCGTCTCATGGCTGAAGCGCAAACGCCCAAAGAACAAGAAGCAAAGAAAGATCCAATCAAAGCCCTCATCGAACAGGGGAAGGAAAGCGGCTACCTGACGTACGATGAGATCAACCGCCGTCTGCCCGAGCAGTCCATCGGCGGCGAAGAATTGGACGAACTCTTTGGCACGTTGGAAGATTTAGGCATCGAAGTCGTTGATCGCGAGGAAGACCTTATCCGTCCGGCTGACAAGCCCGTGGAAGAAGAAGTGCTGCCCGAAATCGGCGCGGAAACAACCAACTCCATCCGGATGTATCTCACGGAGATGGGCAAAGTGCCGCTCCTGACCCGTGAGCAGGAACTCACCCTGACCCGCAACATCAAAGAAAACGAAAAAACGCTGAAGCTGATGGTGCTGGAATCCCCGATTACCCTGCGGGAAATCCGCAACTGGGAAAACCTGCTGGCCCAGCAGGAGATGACGCCGAAAGAGCTGATGCCGCGTGGCCGCAAGACCAACCAGGAACTCTCCTGGATGCGCCAGAAGATGAAGAATGTCGTGAAGTTCATCATGGCTGGTGAGAATAAGATGGAACGGGCGGAAGAACGCCTGAAAAAGAAGAACCTGAGCCCGGCGGTACGCGCGTCACTCCAGGAGCGTGTCACCAAGGAGCGCACCCAGATCATCAATAAGATCGTCGGCCTGAATTTGAATCTTGAGAAGATCAAACGGCTGACCAATAAGATCAAAGTCATCGCTCAGAAATTGCGCGAAGCCGAATCCGAAGTGCTTCGCTACGAAAAACGCTTTAAGATTCCTCAAGATGCGTTGTTGAAACTTTTCCGGGAGTACCGCGAACAAAAGATCACCCCCGCCGCATTTAAGAAGACGACCGGGTATATGCCCATGGCGCTGGAATCGACGATGATCAATCTGGAAAACGTGATCACCCGCCTCCATCGTATGGAGCAGATGCTGCCGCTTCCCAAGGAAACGCTCTACAGCACGTACGACCAGATCCGCCAGCTCGAAGAGACGATCCTTGTCGACAAGCTGAAGCTGATCCGCGCGAACTTGCGGCTGGTGGTTTCCATCGCCAAGAAGCACCTGAACTCTTCCCTTGAACTGGCTGACCTGATCCAGGAAGGCGGACTGGGATTGATCAAAGCCGTCGAGAAATTCGAGTACAAACGCGGTTTCAAATTCTCGACGTATGCCACCTGGTGGATTCGTCAGGCCATTAACCGCGCCATCGCGGACCAGGCCCGAACCATCCGCATCCCGGTGCACATGAAGGAAATCATTTCCAAGCTGACCAAGGTGTCCCGCCGCTACCGCCAAGAGTTCGGGCGCGACCCGACCGTTGAAGAATACTCCAAACACCTGCGCCTTTCGGTTGAGAAGGTGCGCGAAATTCTGAAGATCATGCAGGACCCGATCTCGCTGACCACGCCGGTCGGCGAAGAAGATGATTCGTATCTCGAGGATTTTATTGAGGACCGCACGGGTCCTTCGCCGACCCGCTCCGCGCACGAATTCCTGCGTCACCGGGAAGTTGAACGGATTCTGTCCACGCTCAGCGAACGGGAAGCCCAGATCATCCGCTTGCGATTCGGCATCGGGACGGGATATCCCAGGACCCTCGAAGAAGTCGGCCGCATTTTCAATGTCACGCGCGAGCGTGTGCGGCAGATTGAAGCCAAAGCGATCCGTAAGCTGCGCCATCCCTCTCGCAGCCGGCCGCTTCGAGAATACCTTGAATGAGTTGCAATGAAGCCGGTTCCCGGCCCTAAATCACTTTCGCTTGCACGCCGGCTCCGGCAGGTCGAATCACGTAATATCACCTACCTTTCAGACCACTTCCCTGTATTCTGGGAATCCGCTCAAGGCTGCCGTGTGCGGGACGTCGATGGTCGATCGTATCTTGATCTCACCGGCGCTTTTGCCGTAGCGGCGCTGGGACACAACCCTCCTGAGGTGCGCCAAACCATCCGAAAACAATCCGCAAAGATATGGCATGGCATGGGAGATGTGCATCCCAATGCCGTCAAGGTGGAACTCCTCGAACGATTGGCTCGTCTGGCTCCTGGCCGCTTATCCATCTCTATTCTGTCCAGCTCTGGTGCTGAAGCGGTCGAATCCGCCCTGAAGACCGCGCGTCTAGCCACCGGCAAGCCGAGAGTGATTGCCTTTGAAGGCGCCTACCACGGTCTGACGTACGGAACATTGGCCGTGACCCAGCGCAACGATTTCCGCAGACCCTTTTCGGGTCAGATCCCTGGTTTTGCCGTGCACTTGCCTTATCCGGATTCGCTTCGGGGTCCTTCCGAGGAAGAGTGTTTGGAGCGCGTCGTCAACTATCTCAAGCGTTCTTCTTCCTCAGCGGTTGGCTCGATCTTGATCGAGCCGGTCCAGGGCCGGGGCGGCATCCGTATTCCAAAACCATTTTTCCTGAAAGAGTTGCAGACACTGGCCCGGCGCCGCGGCCTTCTATTGATTGCCGACGAGGTTTTTACGGGTTTCGGCCGCACCGGACGGATGTTTGCCGTCGATCACTCCGGTGTCGAGCCGGATCTGATGTGTGTCGGCAAGGCGCTGGCCAACGGTTTCCCAATCTCCGCCTGCATCGGTTCACCCAAGGGGATGCGCGCCTGGCCGCTGTCCGATGGAGAGGCTATTCATACGAGTACGTTTCTTGGGAACCCACTGGGCTGCGCCATGGCGCTGGCTTCCCTTCAGGCCATTGAGAAAAAGAAACTCGCTCAACGCGCGGCGGAAGTGGGGTGGTGGTGGAAAGACCATCTGAAGTTCCTTCTGGACCATCATCCGAATGTAGGGGAAATTCGAGGCGTCGGGTTGATGGTGGGAATCGAACTCGTCAAAGACAAGCGATCGCTTATCCCTGCCCCGAAGCTCGCCGGACGGGTGGTTGAGGCGTGTTTACGAAGAGGATTGTTGGTCCTTTCCGGAGGAACGCATCGCCAGGTTTTGAGCCTGACCCCGCCGCTCATTATTTCGAAAGACGAACTCCGGCGTGCCGCCGCGATATTGGAGGAGGTCTTGACGCGTGGAACACCTGCCCGAAGAAATTAGCCGGTTCCTGCGTACCGGGAAAGGGGATTTCGAAGAATTGGCGCTGGCGCTATTCCAGTACCAGTTTGAGAAGAACAGCCCTTACCAGGCCTTCTGTCAGGCGCAGGGCAAAACGCCTGAGCAGATCTCACGATGGGAAGAGATACCCGCCGTTCCAATTCATGCGTTTAAATCCAAAGAACTCGTGACCTTCCCCGTGGCACAGGCGGCCGCCGTGTTTCATTCCAGCGCGACCACCTCCGGAACCCCCAGCCGGCACTTTATCCGGGATCTTCGCTACTATGAGGCATCGATCAAAACCGGGTTTGAAGGAAATATTATTGACCGGGCGCACACCGCATACGACTGCGGTGCCAGCGCGCTATTAAGGGATTGCGGAAGCGCAGGCAGCGGTGCGCCCCTGCAGATCACTTTCCTGATTCTAATTCCGTCGCCTGCGGAAGCGCCGCATTCCTCTTTGTCGTGGATGATGGAGGTTCTTCGCGGGCGATGGGGAACTCCCTGCAGCGAATACATGGTCCGGAAGGGGCGCCTCGATGAGCCGCGCCTGGCGCAGGTGCTTGCGAAAAGCCAGTCCTCGAAGGAAAAAGTGATGGTTCTCGGGACCACCCTGGCTTTCCTGGCGTTTTTTGATTATTGCGCGAAAACCGGCCAACGGTTTCAATTGCCTGAAAGCAGCCGGTTGATGGACACCGGAGGGATGAAAACCAGTCGTCTTGAAATCACCCGGCCAACTTTCGTGGATGATGTCCGGACTTATTTAGGCATCCCTGAAATGGACTGCATTAACGAATATGGCATGTGCGAACTATCGAGCCAGTTTTATGGGCAGGGCCGCACGTCTTTCTTGCAGGGCCCGCCCTGGGTCCGGAGCCGTATCCTTGATCCAGTGACTGGAGAATCCGCTGTTCCAGGCCAGCCTGGGCTTCTCTGCCACTATGACTTGGCGAACATGGACTCTGTTATGGCCATTCAAACTGAAGATATAGGTCTTTCGGGGAAGGGGTCTGACACTTTGGAGCAATACGTTGCTCCAAAGTGTCAGACCCCGCACAACGCCCTGGCTGGTTTTGTTTTATTGGGGCGTGCTCCTGAAGCCGAACTCAAAGGATGTTCTCTCAATGCTGAAGCCTTCTTGCGTTGATCGTTTAGGGCAGGTTGCGGCATCCTGGCTGGACCCCACACTCCCCGGGCGCTTACAAGCCATAGAGGCGCTCGAGGTCTCAACCGGGATGGCGCGCCCGGTGATTGAGAGGGCGATTCGGAATGCTTTTGAAGCGTTATCACATGAAAAGCTTTCTGAATTCGTAAGGAAAAACAAGATTGAGCCGGACAACCTGTCAGAAAGGGCTGTGCTGCATATTTGCGCGGGAAACGTATTCACATCCTGGCTTCCCGGGGTTGTGATCTCAATCCTGATGGGGTTCCGCTGCTGGATAAAACCTTCTACTCAGGAACCTGTATTTGCGCGCCAATGGGTTGAGTCTGTCCGCAAGTCGGATCATTCGCTTGCTGAGCGAATTTCAGTTGTCTCATGGAAGGAAGATTTGGTGCGTCAGGCCGGTGCAATCGTGGCCTACGGTTCCGATGAAACACTTGAAAATATAAGGCAAAAGACAAATCCATCAACGACTTTCATCGGGTACGGGAGCAAAATGAGCATTGCTGTCCTGTTTAAAGAAGCCCTTCTGGGAGCGCAAAGCTCCATTTGGGGGGAGAAAACGATCCTGGATTGCGAGTTGTTTGATTTGAATGGCTGTCTTTCACCTCAAATATTGTTTTTAGAAGAAAATATCGACAAAAAGTGGTTAGATTCAGTCTTCGCAAAAGTACAAAAACAACCTAAAATCAAAGCTTTTTCAGACCTGAAACAACTCCTCTCAGATTTGGAGCAATTCAAGGGGTTCTTATCATCAATTGGGGTCGCAGGCTCCCTTGAACGTTTGGCACCCATCCGAAATCAGCTTGAGATGCTGGGTGTGACACGTTTTTGCCCTCTCGGGGAGATGCAGCGTCCTCCCCTATCCTGGCGCAATGGCGGAATCTCATTGGTAGACGTTCTTCGCCTGATGTCGTAGAATACCTCCGCTTTTCGGGCCCATAGCTCAATTGATTCGGAAAAAGATTGATTTCTAGATTCGATTTGAGATTTAGACCGGCTTCAGACCGACAACCTGTCGTAAATCCATCAACTTCACTATGTGAAATGTAGTTAGGATAGCTCAGATCCTTATTTATTAGAGTGCCCTCCTGAACCTACTGCAATTCTCCAACGATGTCACACGGGTTTATGATTAAGCTGGTTCTCGAGGGAAACTCCTCCTTCCAGTCTGGGTTAAATAGGATCAATTCGGCCCCTGATTAGGGGGAAATTTTTCGGGCAATATGACCCGCTAGATCTTCCCCCACATAACGCTCATCCCTCTCACCCGTCACCTCCTTAAGTTCTTCTCGCTTCCATCTTCAGTTGTGCCCACCCGAAAGATCCATTTACGGAGACTTATTCGAGCAAGATGACACTTTTTATTCATTCGTGCATCTATTAGTCTAGACGATAATTCGACATCAATTCATTCCAAGAGCTTTGTTCTGGGGTATCAGGAGGAAATGTGAAACGATCTTTTTGGCTTGCAACCGTTTTGGTGTTCAGCTTGGCGGGGACGTCTCATGCGTGGCGGTACTCGGTCCAAAGTCTCTGGCCGGAGAAGCCGGTTCAGATCGATGGTCGGGCGACCGAGTGGTCGGAATGGCCGCTGGTGGAGGCGAAAGGTTTGAGCGGGCGCGCGATGAACGACGCTTCCTATCTCTATCTGCTGATTCGCGGCGCCAATAGCGATGGCCGCACGCTCCTGTCCGGAACGTATCGTCAGAATGTTACGACTTGGTTTCTGAAGCCCGACCGTAAAGCCAGGGCTTGGGGAGTTTCCCTCGATTTTATCCGGGCGCAGGATCCGGAGTCCGAGAGGCCGGGCGGCCGCAGGCAAGTTCGGGAGATCATCAACCTTTCCGATATCGGGATGGTCCCTGAAATGGTGTTGCCGCAAGGCCTGGAAGTTTCGATCTCGACGTTCCCGTCTAATTTTATTTTTCAGGCGGATCTTTCGACCGAATACGCCCGGCAGCCTATCTACGAAATGCAAATCCCTCTGTCCATGATTGAGCAGAAAGGGAAATCGGTCTTTTTGGATGTGGTGTCTTCCGAGATCAGCTCAGAAATCAAGACCGAGCTTCAAAGCACCCGGATGGGCGGACGTGCTCCCGGCGACAGGAAAGGCGGCGGCATGGGGCGGCTTAACGAAATGGGTGGCGGGGGCATGGGCGGTCCCGGCGGTGGAATGGGCGGTCCTGGCGGTGGATCAGGCGGTCCAGGAGGTTCCAGCGGCGAATTCTCGATGGACTTCCCAAAGCCGATTCACCTCAAGCTGACGGTTCATCTGGCTTCTCCCCAAAAGCCTTAGTTCTGGTTATTCGTAGCGGAGGGCTTCGATCGGGGAAAGTTTAGCGGCTTTTTTCGCCGGCCAGAAGCCGAAGACGATGCCGACGGTCGCCGAGAACCCGACCGACATCAGGACGGATGACGACGTGACGATCAGCGTCCATTTGGCGAGTTTCGCGAGCACCACGGCAGACCCCGCCCCCATCAGAATCCCGAGCGCCCCTCCGATGAGCGATAGGGAAGAAGCCTCGATTAAGAATTGAGTCAAAATCGCCGTGGGCGTGGCGCCGATAGCCTTTCGCAGGCCGATTTCGCGGGTGCGCTCCGAAACGCTGACCAGCATGATGTTCATAATGCCGATGCCTCCCACCAAAAGCGAAATCCCGGCGATGGATCCCAGCAGAAGCGTCATGGTTTGAGTGGTGGACTGTACCATTTGGACGATGTCGGACATGTTCATCAGCCGGAAGTCGTCGTCTTCATCCGCGGCGAGCTTGTGGCGCTTGCGCATGAGCGCGGTCACCTGGGCCATCGCCGCATCGACGCTCGCGGTATCTTTGGCCTGCATCCAGATGGTGCCGACGTATTTGTTGCCCAGCAGCCGCTTCATGGCGGTGTTCAGCGGGATCAGGATGACGTCGTCCTGATCCTGCATGCCGCCGGATCCTTTGGCGGGCAGAAGCCCGATGACCCGGAAATTCTTATGGTTGATTTTAATGGTGCGGCCGATGGGCGAACTGGTTCCAAAGAGGTTGGTCGCCACGGTCTGCCCGATCACCGCCACCCGCTCCATGTCGTCGTCTTCCCGCTGGACAAAGAACCGTCCGTACGTAGGCCTGGCGTTGTGCATGTCGGCATAGGCAGCGGTAACGCCTTTAAGGGAAGTGCTGGTATTTTTGGAGCCAAAGACCGCCTGGACGCTGCCATTGACGTTCGGGTCCGCATGTGAAATCAGTTTCTTATTTTCCCCGATCGCGGCGGCATCCGCCAGGGTGAAACGGCTGGTCCGCGCGCTGGACACGCCGCCCCGCGTGGAGGAGCCGGGCATGAGTCCGATCAGATTAGATCCGAGGCTGGACAGCTTTTCTTCCATCGATTTTTGCGCGCCGCGGCCCAGCGCCAGCATGGTGATGATCGCGCCGACGCCGATGATGACGCCCAGCATCGTCAGGAACGAGCGCATTTTATTCGACAGCATGGCCCGCAGGGCCGACATGAAATGCTCGCCGAACTCCGCCAGGGTCAGAGGCGTGACCCCGAGTCCCCATTCGGTCAGGGGGCGGTCCGGTTTCGGCGCCGGTGTGCCGGGTTTGGTGGTGTCATCGACAATTTGACCGTCCCGGATATGGATCACGCGATTGGCCCAGGCGGCTACGTCCGGTTCGTGCGTCACCATCACCACGGTAATCCCGGATTCGTTCAGGGCTTTCAACTGGTTCATGATGTCCCCGGTCTGCGAGGAGGCCAGGTTCCCGGTCGGTTCGTCGGCAAAAATGATTCTTGGATTGTTGACGAGCGCCCGCGCGATGGCCACGCGCTGCTGCTGGCCGCCGGAGAGCTGGTTGGGCTGGTGGTGAAGCCGGTCGCCGAGCCCGACCTGGACCAGGTATTTTTCCGCAATGGCTTGCCGGTTCGGGGTTCGCGAATAGATGAGCGGCAGCATCACATTGTCGGTCGCGGACATGCGCGGCAGAAGGTTAAATTGCTGGAAAACGAAGCCGATGATTTTAGATCGCAGATACGCCGTTTCTTCTTCAGAAAGGCCCAGCACGTCCCGGCCGTCGATTAAATACTGTCCAGACGTCGGCCGGTCCAGCAGCCCCAGCACGTGCATCAGCGTGGATTTCCCTGAGCCGGATGGCCCCATGATGGCCACGAATTCGCCTTCGTGGATCGTCAGATCCACTCCGCAGAGAACTTCCAGGTCGGAGTCGCCCAGATGGTAGATCTTTCGAATGCCGGCTATTTTGATTAAAGGGGGTCGCGCGGAAGTCATGATACCCTCACATCGGCGGCGGGCCGGTATTGGACGAAGACTTGCCGGTCTTGGAGGTTGTCTTTTTGGGGCCGCTGGGCATGAACGGATTGCTGTCCGAGGAGGCGGCTTGCGGCATATAACCGCTGCTGGCCGTGAAAACGGTTTCGCCTTCGTCGACTCCCGACAAAATTTCTACATTCGTCCCATCGTCGACCCCGATTTGCAGGGGGGTTAGAGTCAGGCTGCGCGGATCGGCCCCCTTGTAAACGCAGCGGGTGCCGTCTTCTTTTTCCGTGATCGCCGTGACGGGCAGCAGCAGCGCATCCTTTTTCTGGCTGACGATGACCTTGATGTTGGCGGACATCTCCGATTTATAGTAAGCCGGAACCTTGAGCGGCCGGATTTTGACGTAATAGGTAATGACATTGCTGACCGAAACGCCTTCGTTCAGGATTTGAAACACGATGCCTTCGGTTTCCTTTTTAGGATAGGCGTCCAGCGTCAGGATCGCATGCTGCCCCGTTTTGACTCTTCCCACGTCCGATTCGTCCACCTGGGCGATCACGATCAGGTCGTCGGCCAGCGCAAACATAACGCTCGAGGTCGTGACCGTCTGTCCCTGCACAACGCCGCGTTTGATGATGGTGCCGTTCATGGGCGAAAGCACCGGTGTGGGCCGGTATGTTTTTTCCCATTTGGCGACCGCTTCTTCGCCTTTGGCGCGGGCGGCATCCAGAATCGTCACGCGATCGGTCGAGCTGAGGTAAGCCAGCACCTGGCCGCGCTTGACGCGATCTCCTTCTTCGACGAGGATCTCATCCACGCGCCCGCCCACCGAGGGATTCACCTCGACGCGGTTCAGCGGCGAGACGCTCCCGGTGGTGTCGACGATATCGCTGATGGCCCCGCGCTGCACGGCTGCCGGAATATACAACGGCCCCCGGGACATTCCTTTCTGGCGCAACACGATAAAGCCGATGCCGGCGGCGAGGACGATGAGAATCAAGAGGATGATCATTTTTTTCATAGCAGTTAGTCTCCCAACGGAATGCCGAGCAGGTTGTCCACCTGCGCGCGCGCCGTATTGACGGATTTCAGAGAAGTTAAATAGGTTTGTTCGGCGGACACCAGTTCCTGCTCCACATCCTGCCAGTTCTGGAAATTGAGCGATCCGGCGAGATACTGGATCTCCGCTTCCTCATGACGCTGGCGCGCGGCTTCCAGGAGCAGGGAGGCCGTGTGCACGTTGGCGATGGCCGTTTCCAGCGACGCTGTCGCGGACTGGAGGCTGGAGCGGGCGGATAAGAGGGCCGCCCGATAATCGGCCTGCGCTTTCATAAAAAGACTTCGCGAGCTGGCGCGGCTGTTGAAAAGATAAGACGGGCCGTTGCTGAAAATCGGCCAGGACATCGAAAATCCAAGAGACCAGGAACGGGATCCGGAGAATTCCTCCGAGTCGTTCCAGCCCAGCCCCTGATTGGCACTGAGTGTCGGATAAAGATCCGCGCCGGCCAGCATCAGCTTGGCTTCGGCCAGATCCGCCGATTTTTTGGAGGCCAGAACGCCTGGGATGGCCAGCGACGCTTCATCAATATCAATGCCGGAAACCATGGAAGGAACCGTCAGCGTTCCGGAAGCCGCCATCGGGATAAACCGGTCCATGCCGAGATCCGCGGCCAGACTGCGCTGGGCGGTTTTCTGATCAAGTTTCGCCTGCGTCAGGTCCGCTTCCGCCTGGGCCAGCTGGGCTTCCGTGCGCAGGCGGTTCCCGTCGCTTTCTTTGCCGCTGTTATATTGCAGATTGATCATTTCCGCGCTCCTGGACCGTATGGTGAGGATATTCTCCATCACGTGGATCCTTCCCTGCGCATAGAGCAGGTTAATGAATGAGGAAAGCAGGCTCTTGCGGGTGTCTGCCAGCGTGGTGCGCAGATCCAGATTGGCTTTCTCCGCGATTCGGAGCTGTGTCTTTAAATCCGCATAGGATTTAATGCTGAACAGCGTTTCGGATGCGTTTACATTCGTCGAAAACATATCGGAACCGGTCGAGCCGCCCGTGCCGGTGCGGGAGAACGCATGGGACGCTGACAGAGACGGGTAGGGAAGATCCTGGTTTTTGCTCGCAGCGATGCTGTAGCGGGCGGAGTCCAGGGTATAACGGGCTCCGGCCAGTGAGGGATTGGATAACAAAGCCCTCTCCTGGCATTGTCGCCAGTTTAGCGTCAGATCTTCCGGCGTGGCCGCCAGCATCGGTTGCCACATCAGAAGGAACAGGATGGTTGTGCTAATTATTCTTGAGTTCATGGTCATAGGGGACCTCGTCATATAGATGTAGCAGAGACCCAAAAGTGTCACATATCCTCGGATAATTAAAGATTTGACACTTTTGCGCGTTTCGCGCATCCAATAGTCAGTGGCGGCCCTCCTGAGGAAGGTTGTCCAAAAAGAAGCAAGTGATTGAAGGGAGACATTATGAAACGTCCATACGCCGGCGTCCTGGCGCTTTTATTTTTAACATCAGTGGTTCTATGTGTTCAGGCGGAGGATCGTCGTCCGGATAAAGAAGGGATGCCGGGCAAAAAATGCGAGCAAAGGCTCAAGATGCTGACTGAAAAGTTGGGGCTCAGCGCGGCGCAGGTTGAAAAAGTAAAGGCCGTGCTGGACGATCAAGATCAGAAAACTAAAACGGCTTTTGAGGAATTTGCGGCAAAACAAAAAACAATTCGTAAACAAGCGGATGCGGCGATTGAGGCTCAATTGACAGCGGAGCAGAAAGTAACCTATGAAGAGTTAGCGAAAGCCCGGCCGGAGAAGCCCGGCAATCAGTCGTTTGGCCGAGGTGAACGTCCCGAAGGAGATGCGCCGCCGCCCCCGCCGGGGGCTGAGAACTGATCCGGGATTTGAGTCAACCCTATTCCCTCCTCCTCTCCCTTCACGGGGGAGAAATGGGGGGGTGCGTGAGAAAGAGTGACGGATGAGTCTGAATGAGTGCGAGATTATCCAGGAAGTTCTCTCCGGTGACCGAGAGGCTTATGTTGAGTTGATTAACGCCCATCAGCACAGAGTTTTTCGGTACTGTCTGACGCTCCTGGCCAATGCCTCGGATGCCGAAGCGGCGGCTCACGACGTTTTTGTCGCCGCGTATGAATCTCTGGCGAAGTTTGAAGGCCGGTCTTCGTTTTTAACCTGGATTTGCCGGATCGCTCACAATCATTGCCTGGGATTATTGCGGAAAAGATCCAGCCAAAAAACGGATTCCATCAATGAATTAATGGATTCAGGGAAGGAACCCGTGCTCCTGGAATCCGCCTCGGGTTGGTCCGATGTCCGGAAAGAAGAGTGCCGTCTGGTCCAGGAGGCTCTGGTCCAGATCCGGCCGGCGCACCGTGAAATATTGGTTTATCGGGAAGTGGAAGGGCTGAGTTATGAGGAAATTGCGATGAAGCTAGATTGCTCTCTGGATGCCGTCCGGGCACGGCTGCGCCGTGCTCGGCTGGATCTACAGGATAAAGCCCGACACTTTTTGAGCGGTTATGCATCTATTCAATGTGGAGGTTCCGGCCGATGACCCATGATGAAATTAAAAAAAAGCTGGTGGATTTCTATGACGGCGAAATCTCGGAAACAGAGCGCCGGGAGGTGGCACGTCATCTGCATGCCTGCCGTGAATGCTATAAGGTTTTTGCGGGGTGGGACAAAATAGCTAAAACGTTTTTCTGGAAGATGAGTGCGCCGGAGGGGTTTAGCCGGAAAGTTATGACGACAATCCGGTGTTCGCCGGTTGTTTATCGGAAAATGGTGGAAGACCTGGAGTGGGAAAGATGGCGGAGAATTTTCGCACGGTGGTTTGTACCGACCTTCGCCGTGGCTCTGGCAGGATTTGTTCTAGCGATGAGTCATCCGATCCGGCGTGTTAGCACGTCTGCGGACGAGCTATTGCTCTCCCAAACTGATGGAAACGTTCCTTCGGAGTGGCTAACGTCTTCCAGCCTTTCGCAAAATCAAGTCTTAAGCTACCTTGTGGGGGATCTATGAAACCTTATTTGAAATACATAGCCGGAGCACTGATCCTGGGTTTTTTACTGGGGGGGATGATGGGTCGATTTCTACATCCAGGATTCTTTGAGGGGCAAAGGTCTCCAAATAAAATGTTCGAGCGATTCAGCCGTGATATTGGTCTTCGGGAGGATCAGAAGGCAGGAATCAAGGTCATCATTGATTCGAGTCATCAGCGCATGGATGTTTTGATGAAAGAAGTCGGGCCGAAATTCAAGGAAATCCGGACCACGACCGATGCTGAGATCCGCAAACAACTTGATACGAAACAACAGCAGAAGTTCGATGAGCTGACGAAGCGGTATCGAAACCAGCCTCCCCACGGCCCCCCGGGTCCTCCGCCGCATTAATCGGTCTCCCCACCCGACAGAACCCCCGAACAGGTGGTGAGGTCACCCCTATAGAATCCGCCATTGGCTAGGAAGCTCCGAGATGGTGGCCACTCCAATAGAAACTCCGAAATCTTTTTTAAAACGCTTACAAGTGATTAGTATTGCAAATAGGTTACATCTGATGTAACCTATTTGCATGAGAACAGATCCCGTCGGAAACCATAATCGCCTCTTTGCAATTGCTTCCGGGCAGGCGGGGTATTTCACTGCCCAGCAGGCCAAAAGCGCTGGCTACTACAAACGACTTCAACATTATCACCGGCAGAGGGGAAGTTGGCTGCCTATTGAACACGGGGTTTTTCGTCTGCGTAATTTTCCGGGAACCCCCTGGGAAGATCTGGTTCGCTGGTCCCTCTGGAGCCGCAATCAGAAGGGGGAAATGCAGGCAACGGTTTCTCACCAATCAGCGGCGCAGTTTTACGAACTGGCAGACTATCTCCCTATGAAGGTGCACCTCACTGTTCCTCGTAGTTTTCGCAAGCGTATTAAAGAGGGGTGCGTTATTCATCGCGTAAGCGTTCAACCCGAAGAGATCGAAACCCACGATGGATTTCGGGTCACAACACCACTGCGCACCCTTCGGGACCTTGCGCGGGAGGATGGCGAGCGCGATCAACTGCTTCAAGCGGTTGAAGAGGCGGTGCGCCGCGGGCTGATCACACGCGCGCAAAAGGAAAGTCTTCACCTCTCTTAAATTTATGGAAATTAGAACCTATAAAACAGCCGAAGCGTTTCGCGCTGCTCTTGAAACACGGCTGGTTGCCCGGGCCAGTTCCGGAGGCCTGACGCTGGCCCGTTTACGCCAACAGGTGGCCTTCGACCGTTTCCTTGCCCGGCTTTTTCAGGATGGCAATCCTGACTTTATGCTGAAAGGCGGTTATGCCATGGAACTACGACTCCGTCATAAAGCGCGCTTTAGCCGGGATCTCGATCTAACCGCCAAGCATGAGAAACATATGGATGCGTCCGCATGGCGGGAGAAACTGCAAATGCTGGCTACAAAAGATTTAGGGGATTGGTTTTCGTTTCGGATCGCGGTGTCCTCGATGGATTTGGAAGGGGCTCCTTATACGGGCTACCGCTTTCCGGTAGACGCCCGGCTATCCAGCCGGAGTTTCGTTAAGTTCCATGTGGATGTGGCCAGCGGGGATGCCGTTCTGGATGATCCGGTATGGGTCAAAGGATCGCCTCTCCTGGACTTTGCCGGAATTCCAAGCCCGACCATCGCCCTTTTGCCTTCCGAAACGCATTTTGCCGAAAAGATTCACGCCTACACGCGGCCGCGAGAGGGCCGCCTTAATTCACGTGTCAGAGATCTCATTGATATCGTTCTTCTGCTGGATGAAGGTCTGGAAGATTTGGACAATGTTCGTGGCGCGCTGGAATCAACATTTCGTCGGAGAAAAACACACCCACTGCCGGATACCTTACAGCCTCCTCATTCGACCTGGACAAAACCCTACGCCGATATTGCGGCAGAAATTGGCCTGCGTACCGAAACGGCTGTCGATGCTTTCCAAAAACTATCCGCGTACTGGACTCGCCTTTATCCCAAAGGAGTTTCTTAGCCCAGGCCGAGGGGAGATCGAAAAATGAACTCCGCAGCCTTTGATGTGCCCAGTGCCTGCCAGACCGATGGCAGACCGAAACTGACTTATAATACGTCTCAGGAAATACGTCTCAGGAAATGAAAATTATCCATTCTTTCGTCTATCTGGTGAGGGGATTTGAGGCCCCTAGCCGACACAGCTGTGGCGAACTGAGACAGTCCAATATTGAAAAATAAGCTACGATTAGCATCATATTGCATTTTAAATATGACGATTTTCGGGCCCATAGCTCAATTGGTTAGAGCGGCCGGCTCATAACTGGCGGGTTGAAGGTTCAAGTCCTTCTGGGCCCACTATTTTCCCCAGGTTCCCCGCCACTACGTCTTTGGCGGGCCCGCCAGAGCCTTAGTGGCGGGAAGTCCTGGTGGGCCCAATTTTCCTCCTAAACGCAGCTCAAACCATTCTGATTGTTAACACACATTTAATCTATCCGTGATGTTACCGTAACTTTCATCTCCTATCCTAAGGTTGTCAGATAGGCAGTTATTCCTATAGGGGGCGCGGTTATGAGGCGGAACATCTTAAAGGAAGCAAGCAAATGTTTGATGTCCTTGTTCATGGTCACTCCACTTTGGGGGGACGTGACATCTTCTGCTCCATCGTCCTCCAACGAGTTTATTTCTTTCCAGGCCGCCGAAAGCCTCTCCCTGCAAAACCATCCATCGGTTCGTCTGGCGCAGGAAGAGGCGGCGGTGGCTGAAACCAAGCGGAAAGAATCGAGGCGCGCACTCTTCCCTTCCCTCACCGCCAAAGCGGAAGATACAGAAGGTGATGCGGTTGATACGTTGGGGACCCCTGCTTTTACCGAACGCAGTTATGGGGTGGAAGCCTCCCAGGCGCTTTATGCCGGGGGCAAACTGTATAACACCTATAAACAGGCGCTCTCGACGTGGGAATCCCTGAAAGCCAAACAGGTCAAGACACAATCAGACGTGTTGTACGGAGTCCGTGAAGCGGCCTGGAATTTAATTAAATCGGAAAATCTGTTGAAGGTTTATCGAAAGGCGAAGGACGATCTTGAGAATGAGAAACGGATGGCCGAGCAGTTGCGTTCGAAAGATGTCATTACGCACGAAGCGTACCTTCAGATTCTCTCTCAATACAATCAGGCCATCGCCGCCGTCGAAAGCGCCGAAGCCGATAAGGAAGCGCATGTCTGGCAGTGGACCGCCGCCCTGGGACTTCAAACGCCTCCAGCCTTCCGGCCGGATCTCGGTCCCATTTCAGCTTCGAACGATTCCTGGACTTTGCCGGAGTGTCTCCAGTGGGCCAGTCTCCAGCATCCCGATTTGATCATCCAAAAGAAGACCGCTGAGGCCGCGTACTACGGGCATAACGCCGCCAGAAGCGTTTATAAACCGATCATCAGTTTAAATGGCTTTTACGGCCGATCCGGCGGAGCGTTTCATAGCGAACCGCTGAAACTCAGCGAAGACTGGCAGGCCGGTGTTCAGATTTCCCAGTATTTTTCACTGAGTACGCTGAACCTTTCCGGGTTTGATCAGCATACCAGTCCCAAAATTGGTCAGTCCACGCGGACCGCCTCAAAAACCGCTACGGCCAATGTCGGTATTCTCGATGCTTATCGGAAGAAGGCCGAGGCCCAGGAAGCGACCCTGGCGTATCACCAGGCGGATGTCCAGCGCCTGCGGACGGAGATGGATGTCGCCAACGGGGTTCGGGAGGCTTATGCGAACTGGAAAAAAGCAATCGCCCGTTTGAAAATGGCGGAGAACGATTGTCCGCTGGCTCAAGCCAGCTATTCCATTGCCAAGATCAAAAGCGCTCATCGGGAAGTGCCGCTGTCGGAACGGGCCATCGCTCGCAACCGGCTGGCGCAGGCGGAAGCAGGGCTCGATGAGGCGAAAGCCAATTACCAGATCGCTGTGGCTGCTCTGGCTCATGCGGTTGGCGCGACAGACCGTTTTTACAAGTAACACCTCGGAGGAGTGTCATGAAAAACTATCAACGTCCCGTTCTCATCGGAGCATCCGCTCTCATCCTGGTCGCCAGCGTCGTCTTTTTCCCGCGACGCTCAACGAATTCCTCCTCCAACGTGGCGGAAGCGCTCAGTGTGACCGAACAGGCGGTGACCGCCGAGGTGATTGATCTCAAACGGCAGCCGCTGACGGATGCGGTGGAAGGTCTCATCGGAACCGTCAAAGGAAATACGATTGAACTGACATTCAACGGGCAGGAAGAACGCCTGACGGATGTGCATGTGCAGGTTGGGAAACATGTGCATGCCGGGCAGGTCCTGTTTGAATTGGATCACACGCGCGCTGAGGCGCGCAAATCGCAGGCCCAGATGAGCTTCGAGCGGGCGAAGGAACTTCTGGAAGCGGGTGGAGCTACAAAACGAGATGTGGCGGAGGCTCGAGCGGCTTTGAACCTGGCCCGGAAGGATTACGAGGACACGTTCATCTATTCCCCGCAAAGCGGCATTATCTGCCAGGTTAACCGTCAACAGGGGGAAACCGTCGGACGGAGTGAAGTCGTCGGCGTGCTGGTCAGCGATCATGACAGTTTCTATGTGGAGACGGGCGTCATCGAGGGACTGTTGGACCAGATCGTGGCCGGGCAGGACGCGGTGGTCCAGATCGAAGCCTTCGGCAACAAGGAAATTGCCGGAACGGTCCGGGGTGTTTCGCGTGAAGTGACCACCACCGGACGCACCGGAACGGTGCTGATTTCCCTGCCGAAATCCGTTCAGGACAAACTGCGTCCCGGGTTGTCGGCCCGGTGTTCGATCTACGTCTTCAATGTGTCGAAGGCGCTGGTGATTCCCCGGTCGGCCTATGATGCCAAGAACAACTGCGTTTTCGTGGTGGACAAGAAGAACCGAGCCCATAAAACGGTGGTCAAACTGGGGCATATCACCCGCGACGCCTATCAGGTCCTGCGCGGATTGCACGAAGGGGATCGCCTGATCAAGGATATCGTGGCCACCCCGGTTGAAGATGCCGTGCTGGTGAAACCCGTCCTGGAGCAGTCGGCGGACATGACCCCGTCCGCCGGTCCCGCAGGAGCCTCCTCCTAAGTCGCCGAACTCCTTTCGCAGAAAAAGGATGCGAGAAAGGGATTTTTCATGTATATATACCCCATGGATTTGGAGGGGTAATCCGTAATGAAGAATTTCCTGCAGTTCTGCGTCCAAAGAAAAGTCACGGTGACCATGCTCACGCTTACGGTCATCCTCTTTGGCGTCATGGCCTGGTTCAAGCTGGATCGGGAATTCATGCCGGAACTCCAATTCCCGCAACTGGTTGTTATGACGTCCTACGCCAACGCCTCCTCCCAGGAAGTTGAAAACCTCGTCACCAAGGTCATTGAAGAAGCCGCAGGCACCGTCAAAAATGTTCACCGTATCCATTCGTCCTCCCGGGAAGGAATCTCCATCGTCACGGTGGAGTTCTTGTGGGGGACCAGCATGGACCTGGCTTCCTTGAATCTCCGGGAAAAAGTCGATTTGGCTAAAGCCAAACTGCCCCGGGACGCAGGAGAACCGCGTATTGAAAAATTTAACCCCTTTGCCTTGCCGGTCATCACGCTGAGCCTTTCGGGTCCCAAGACGGACTATGAGTTGTTGACCATGGCCCGCCGTCCGGTGGGAGAGCTGCTCGAAAAGACAAGAGGTGTGGCGGCGGTTTCCATTACAGGGGGTCGGGAACGGGAAATTCTGGTGGAACTGGAGCAGTCCAAGCTGTCCGCTCGCAACCTTCCTATATTAGAAGTCGGCCAATCCATATCCCGCGCCAATATTACGTATCCAGCCGGGACCGTTAAAGATAAAACCTTTGAATACGTGGTTCGCGTGCTGGGCGCTTTTGAGCATGTGGACGATTTGAAGAATATCGTCGTGGCCGTTGACCGGACGCGACTCACGAGCGCTTTGAGCCCGGCGGAAGTCAAACGCAAAAAGCAGCAGGGCTATAGCGCGCATGACGCGCCCAACCCGTTGTCTTTGTCTGCTCTAGGTCAGATTAAAGACACGTTTGCCGAAGCCTCGAGTTTCTCCCGCTACGATGAAAAACCGAATATCGCCATTTCGATCCTCAAGCAAGCGGACGCCAACGTGGTCCGTGTCGCCGATGAAGTGAAGGACAAACTCCCGGAAATCCGCGCGAAGCTGCCCAAGGGTGTTCAGCTGAACGTCGTGTACGATCAGTCTCTCTTTGTCAAAGCGGGCATTCACGGCATGGTGCGTGACGGCCTCCTCGGCGGAGTCCTGGCTTTTCTCGTTCTACTTCTTTTCCTTGGCAATTGGCCGGATGCGGTCGTGGTCAGCACCGCCATTCCAATTTCTATCTTGAGCGCGCTGTTCATCATGTTCGGCAAGGGCATGAGTCTGAACACGATCACGTTGGCGGGGTTGGCGATCGGTATCGGGCATCTGGTGGACGGCGCCATCGTGGTCCAGGAGAATATCGCGCGCCACCGAAGCATGGGACAGACTCCGGAATCAGCGGCTTCGGAAGGTGGCACCGAGGTGTTTGGCGCTGTGACGTCTTCGATTTTGACCTGCGTAGCGGTGTTTTTGCCGTTGGTTTTCGTTTCCGGTGTGATCGGACAGGTCTTCCGGGACTTGTCCTGGTCCGTGATCTTTTCGCAGCTGTCGTCACTGGTGGTGGCTTTTACCTTGATCCCGATGATGTCGGCGGTTGTGGGAAGAGGGAAAAGCGAAGCCAACGCGGACGCGGACGTATCGGCTTATATCACGCGGATTCATGAACGTCTGGCTCAGCGGGCAAAAATCTGGATCGCCAAGTATGACGTTCTGTTGTCCTATACCCTTAAACACCCCGGCACTGTTTTAAAAGGGGCCTTTCTGGCCTGTCTGGCCAGTCTGGTCATCCTGTATTTCATGCCCAAAGCCTTATTCCCGGATGTGGAAGGCAATCAAATTCTGATGCGGCTCGACATGCCCATGGGGACTTCTCTGGAGATAACCAATGCGGTAAGCGCGCGTATCGAGGGAACGCTGAAGGAGTTTAAGGAAATTGACCATCGCTCCGTGACGGTCGGGTCCCTGTCGCAGGAAGGCCTGCAGCCGTTGGGTGCGCACCAATCCCGGATCATCATGGACTTGAAAATACACCGGCGTCATTCCGCACAGAAGATCGTCCAGATGTTGAAAGATCGTTTCAATAAGCAGGACCTGGGTGGCGGACGGTTGTACTTCTTTGAACAGGGCGGCACGTTTTCCTTTCTGGGCGGGCAGGACGCGCCCGTGGTGGTGGAAGTGAAAGGGTATGACCTTGGCAAACTGGAAACCGTTGCCCGCCAGGTCAGCGGCCAACTCAAGAAGGTCGACGGGCTCTATAACATCCGGACCAGCATCAGCGAATCCGCCCCGGAGCTTCAGCTTCAAGTTAAGCGCGATGCGTTGGCGAACGTGAGTCTTTCCGTGGCGGATCTGGCGGAAACCGTTCTGGCCGGCATCAAAGGTAAAATCGTCTCCAAATTCCGTGAAGGCGGGAAAGAAATCGATATCCGCATGCGCCTGCGTCCCGAAGACCGCACGAATATTCACTCAATCGAATCACTTTTTGTCCATAGCCCTCTGGATTTGGACACGCCGATCCGTTCGGTGGCCTTTGTGCTGGAGGGGAAAGGCCCCAGCGAAATTACGCGTTATGATCAACAGCGCACGGTTCTGGTTTCCGCGGACCTGGCCGGGGGTCGATCAACGCGATTGCGGCGGACCTGCGGCCGGTTCTGGCGTCCGTTCAGGAGAAGGATATCTCGCTGGCTCTCACCGGCGAATCCGCCCGCATGGCCGAGTCGTTCGGCAGCATTAAGATTGTGTTGATTCTTTCCATTGCCTTTGTCTTTATGATCATGGCTTCCCAGTTTGAGAGCCTCTGGCAGCCGCTGAATATTCTTTTCACCATCCCGCTTGCTCTGATCGGTCTGGCACCCGCCCTGATTTTAACGGGACACAAGCTGACCGCCATGGCGGGGATGGGGATGATCCTGCTGGCTGGAATTGTCGTGAATAATGGGATCGTACTCGTCGCTTTCGTCAACCAGCGCCGGGAAAGCGGGATGGGTCTTCATGAGGCCCTCTGGGACGGTTGCCATACCCGTATGCGGCCCATCCTGATGACAGCCATCGCGACCATCCTCGGCATGCTGCCGCTGGCGATGGGCATCGGCGAAGGAGCGGATATGCAGGCGCCGATGGCCGTGGTGGTGGTTTCCGGTCTTTTTGTCTCCACGCTCCTGACGCTGCTGGTTCTGCCAGCCCTTTTTGTCGTCATGGAAGAGCAAGTGCTTCCCAGCGATCGGCGACAGGCCTGGCTGAACCGATTGAAAGATCAAACCGTCGTTCTGAAGGACCGTGCGATGGGTTTGGCGAAGTCGATCAAGCTCCCTCGTATCCGCAAAGAATAAGCCTTCATGAATAGCTTTCAGCTCCTTCATTTAGTCGTTTTCGGAGCGTTCATGATTCTGATGGCGCGGAAGCTGCCGCGCTTCGCCCTGAACCGCCCCGTCACGCTCGGCATGATCCTGTCCGCCATTACCCTGTTCGGGGTCGCGGCTGTCCTGAAATCCCCTGTCGAATTAATGCCCAACGTATCCTATGGCAACGTTACGGTATTTGTGGACGTTCGCGGCGGCATGCCGCCTCCCGAAGTCGAGCGCCTGATTACCAAACCCGTGGAAGAAGCCATGGGGACGGTCTCTCATCTGCGCAATCTGATTTCCTCCTCTAAGAAGGATCGTTCGATTGTCACGCTGGAGTTCGAACCCGGGACCGATATGGACCTGGCCGCGATGGAGGTCCGTGAGAAATTCCTTCGCGTGAAACCCAAGCTTCCTCCGGAAATAGAAAAACCTATTATTGCCCGCTATGAAGAATCCGACGCGCCGATCTATATCGCCGCCCTGACGTCCGACCGGCTGACTCCGGAAGCGCTGCGGCATCTGGTGGATGCCGACCTGAAGGAAAAACTGATGCGGGTCAACGGCGTGGCGAACGTGGAAGTGGGCGGGGGTCGGGAGCGCAAGGTCATTGTGGATATCGATCGAAATCGTTTGGCGGCGATGGGGATCCCGATCAAAAAAGTCGTCGGAGTACTCGAGCGGAATAATCTGAATCTAAAAACGGGCGAGGTAGAGGGGTCTCCTACGCTGGTCTTTGGTGTGCGCACGCTCGGGGCCTTCCGGACTCTGGACGATATCCGTGAGATGTCGCTGGCCATCGCCAAAAACGGCGCGCACGTCAGGGTCAAAGACATTGCGGAGGTGAAAGACTCTTTCCTGGAATCCGAAAGCTACTCGCGGTTGAATGCGCGGTCGGCTGTGACGGTCTACATCCAAAAGGAGAGCACCGCCAATACCGTTCGCGTCGCCAGCGCCATTGAAAAAGAGCTGGCAAAATTCAAGACCCGCTTGCCCAAAGAGGTCGAGCTGGTCACTATTTCCAACCAGAAAAAAGCCATTGTGTCGGCGATCAACTCCGTCCAGATGACGCTGCTGCATGGGATCGTGCTGGTCGTACTCGTGCTGCCTCTCTTTCTAGGGAAAACCCGCTTTACCCGTTCAATGGCCGCGGTGCTGCTGGCCAGCGTGACCCTGATGATCGCCTTGTTTGATTTCCTTCGGTGGCCTCTGAGCATCACCCTGTGGCCTGCGGCCGCTATTTTCATAGCGGTGGTTGTCCTGGCTTATCGCCGTCCGGATTTGCGCACCTCGTTTGTGGTGGCTCTTTCCATCCCCTCTTCAGTGTGTATCACCCTGGCGCTCATGTATCTGGAAGGCATTTCGATCAACGTCATGTCCCTCTCCGGCCTGATTCTGGGAATCGGGCTTCTCGTGGACAATGCCGTCGTGGTCATTGAGGCTTACGACCGGATTGTGGCGCACAATCCCGGGCTTCCCTTAAGAGAAGCCATGCTCCAGGCGGTGGATGATATGGTCGGCCCCATGGTCGGGGGAACATTGACGATTGTCGTTGTTTTCCTGCCCTTCTCCCTGCTTCAGAAGCAGACCCAGCTCCTGTTCGCCGGCATTTCCTTTGTCGTCACCGCCTCGTTGTTTTCGTCGCTGTTTATCGCCTTGACGCTGGTTCCTGCGTTGGGCAGTCTCATTCACCCGGAATCCGCCCGGGAGGACTCCTGGGACGAGTGGGTCTCGGAACAGTGGAAGAAACTCAAGAACCGGATTTGGGGTGTCGCTCGTCTCGATCCAATCCGTTTGTCGGTTTGGACGGATTCAGAAGCGGTTTTCCGGAAAAAGGAGACAGGTGTTTATTATGTTGCCGCCGGTGTCGTTGTATTTGTGTCGATGGTTTTGCATTTTCTGATTAAAACAACCTGGCTTCAGGGTCTTTACATTCTGAGCGCCGGCGCGGTCGTGATGACCGGGTTGCCGCTGGTCCTGCGTTATGCGCAGAACCTGTTATGGGCGTTAAACCGCCGCCGGATCGTTTTAGGAGTCATGGGCGGGGTATTTTCCTTTGCCATCTTTATATTCCTGTTCACCCTGCCGAAAGATTTTATGGCGTCGTCGGAACAAAATGAGTTCGTGATTTTCGTCGAACTGGATACCGGGGTCCGGCTCGATATTTCCAATAGGGCCGTCGAGGATGTCGAAAAGATTGTGCGGGACGCTCCGATCACCAAAAGGGCCATCCGGAATGTTTCCTCGAAGGTGGAGGGGTGGTCCTCCAAGGTTTACGTCACCTTAAATGACCTGGCTGAACGGCAGATGTCGACCCAGGAGGTGATCAACGCTCTGCGTCCGGAGGTGGAGAAAGCGATCGAGACGTATGCCAAAGAGTACAAGGCCTTTTGCTATTTCTCGGAACCGCGTACCGGCAAAGAGATTTTCGTCGAGCTTTTTGGTTATGAGTATGACTTGATGGCCAAACTCGCCATGGAGGTGGCCAGCCGGATGGGAAAGTTGTCCGGACTTTCGGATGTGAAGATCCGTTATCGTCCCGGGCGGCCTGAGCTCTCCGTTTATATTGACCCGCTCCGCGCGGCGATCTTTGGCCTGGATACCAAAGACATCTCCGAGACGCTTCACGCGCAGATGCGCGGACTGCGTGCCACGACCTTTTTTGACCAGGCCCAGGAGGTGGAAACCGTTGTCCGCATCCGCCCGGACCAGCGTGAAACCATTGAACAGATGCGCAACCTGCTTTTGACGACGTCCTGGGGTGAATCGATTCCGTTGACGCATGTGGCGATGATTCAGGGAGACCTTTCGCCCAGTGAAATCTGGCACCGGAACCGGGCGCGGATGATCCAGGTTTCCGCCAACCTCGGTATGACGTCGCTGGAAACCGCGGCCCGCCGTGTCAAAGAAGCGATTCGAAAGGTTTCGTTCCCGAGCGAATACTATGCGGACATCGGCGGCCAGTATGAGGATATGATGGCGGCCAACCGGGATTTCTGGAAAGCGTTGATGCTGACGGTGTTTCTCGTTTTTATGGTCATGGCCTGTCAATTTGAATCGTACAGCCAGCCGCTTGTCATCATGGGAACGGTCATGCTGTCGGCGATCGGGGCGATTGCGGCTCTTTGTCTGTTTGGAATCACGGTGACCATGGGTGTGTCCGTCGGTCTTTTGATGCTGGGGGGGATTGTGGTCAATAATGGGATCATGCTGATGGACCGTTTGAATACGCTCCTGAAAGCCAGGCCGGAGCGCTCCACGGCCGAGTTGCTTCAGCAGGCCGGCCTTGAACGAATTCGTCCGATCTTCATGACCAAGGTCACGACGATCCTGGGACTTATTCCGATGGCTATGGACCGCAGTGAAAGCGCTGTGCTTTGGAGCCCGCTGGCCATCACGGTGGTTGGGGGTCTCATCAGTTCCAGTATCTTGACCCTCTTCGTTGTTCCCAGCCTGTATATGGCGGTGGAAGATTTTAAGAGAACCTTTTCCCGAGACAGTTTGCCCTTTCTCACCCGAAACCTACTAGCCATCCGGACCGCAGTTCTATCGAAGCTGAAAAACATATAACCTTCTTGCTGTCATCGCGAGGCCGCCACCGACTGGCGACCGCCCTTCGCTGTTCTCGCAATGACTTCTACGCAAAGTAACTCAAGAGTTTCTGTTCACTCCCAATGACCTTAGCGTGGGTTAGTTTCAATCCAACAATAGAGAACCGCACAATTCCCCCATATTTCTAGATCATTTATTGCTTAGGTCTTCCGACTCGATCCGATGTGCGGGATTTCTCTTGAAATCAACCAGTTTCTGTAATACTAACGACATGTTGGCGAAACATCATTGTAATACGAGATCGATAAACTCAGAAGGCCGAATGCTGCAGAAGATTGAGAGGTCTGAGTTTTGTTGACTATTCTCAAACCAAGTCATCTCCGCTTATGTAAGCAGGTCGTTGCTCTTGGGACGACGGCTGCTTTTATTGTGACGCAGTGCGGCATGCAGCCGGTGTGGGCGTCGTTCAACGATTTCTTCGACAACCACCAGCGCAGCGGCGAAAAGCACGCACCTCCCGGCTACTCCACACCGGAAGAACTCCAGAAATACCTCGATTACAAGAACCGCGCGGCCAAGTCGCAGACGCAGGCCGAAGAGATGCTCGACCGCCAGAAGACGAAGGTGCTCGACAAGATCCAATCCGGTATCGACCATAATCTGCAAGAGACCCAGCAAACCACTGAGGACCTTTCCAAACAAGCCGAACAGGCCCGCAACAAAGTCTTCGCCATCCTCGGGCAGAACGCCCTCTTCAACTACGTCAAGTACGATGACGGCAAGATCATCCGCTTTAAGGACGGTCTGGCCAAGATCATCGAGAACGAGCGCATACTTGATGCTCACGGAAACGTCTCCATCCGCAATACCTATGACATGGATTACAACGAAAAACGCCTCCTGACTTCGTATGAATCCGATACAACGGACGCGCTCCGGAACACGTCGCACGTGAGCTGGAATGGTGCGCTGTACACGAGCGACTCGGTGTACTACGCGGACGATGATACGAACGCCCGCAAGGCCATGACGAACTACACGGAAACCATGACCGACACGTTCGGCAACGTGAGCTCGGTGATCTGGTCGAATGCGGTGTATGACGGCAAGCTCTTGATGGGGTATCACCAGGTAGCGACAGACATCCGCGGCAACCAGAGCACGAAAGACTGGTCCGGCGCCAAATACGACGGCAACAAACAACTCATTGAATTTACGGAAGTGACGCAGGACGCGCTCGGCAACCGACAGACGCGGAACTGGACCGGCGGGGAATATATTAAAAACCCGGGTTTCCGCGATGATTACCGGGACGCGGGCCTGGCCCAGGAAGCGCCGGAATATCTGCTCATCACCTATCACGAGACCGTGACCGATGACCAGGGAAATGTGACCCGCCGGGATTGGAGCGGAGCCAACTACAACAGTTTTGGAGAGCTCACGAGTTACAACGAAGTGAACACGGATGCCCTCGGCCGGCAGACCCGCATGGTGTGGGAGAGGGGCGAGTACGACCCTTACGGCCGTCTGACCGGTTACCGGCAGACCAATATCGATTTGGCAGGCGCCACGACCGTTACCGTCTGGAAGGCGCAAGGGTATGCGGACAACGGCCGCTTGCTGGGATACACCGAACAAAACACCGATGCGCTGGGTCTGGTGTCGACGAACGAGCGAACCACTATTCAGTACAACCAGCTGGGCGATATCCTGTCGTACAGCCAGAAGAGCACCGATCCGCATGGGAATGTTTCAAACAAACTCTGGCAGAACCCGTCTTATGACCGTTACGGCCGTTTGTTGGGCTATCACGAAACCACAACGGATTCCTTTGGTGTGGTGACGCAGCACACCTGGGCGAACACCCTCTACGATTCCAAGGGACGCTTCCTGTCCTATCACGAAGAGTTTACGGATGCCTTCGGGCACGCGTCGCAAAAGGATTGGGGGCAAGCGGTTTACGATGACTACGGTCGTTTGATGAGCTACACCGAAACCAACACCGACGTCTTCGGCAACGCCTCGGTCAAGGTCTGGGGAAGCAGCACCTACGATTACGCCGACCGCCTGGCAAGTTACACGCAGAGCGTGACCGACGCCGATGGCAACGTGACGACAACCGTCTGGCACGAAGGCTTGCCTGCCGGCGACACCTCTTCGGCTTATAACACCGCCAGCCAGCTGTTGAACTACTACGAAGACGTCACCGATTCCTACGGTCAGACAAGCCGCCGTCTCTGGCAGAACGGCTCGTACGATTCCTTCGGCAATCTGCAGGTCTTTGAAGAAACGCAGATTGATCCGGCCGGCAGCGCGGTCAAGCGCTTCTGGGGTTCTGGGAGTTACGACACCCATAACCGTCTCCTGTCTTATAAGGAAACCTGGACGGTGGTGGAGGGGGCTTTGACGGATGTTCCGCAGCGCACACGCCTGGTCCAAACCCATACCTGGACCGCCGGTGCTTATGACCCGTACAGCCGGTTGCTGGGCTACGAAGATGCCACCGAATCGGTGTCCGGCGTCCTTTCAACGGTGGTGGAGTCCAACGCGGTGTATGACGACTACAGCCGCAAGGTCTCCTACGAACAGGATTCGGTTGGTGCGGATCATCTTCGGTACCACACGAGGCATTTCCAGACCACTTTCGATAATCGCGGCCGCGTGATCGGCTATGTTGAAACCACGGTTTGTGACAGCGACCCTCAGATTACAGTCACCGATACCGTTACCGGCCGTTCGTATGACCGCGCCGGGCGCCTGACACAGGGAACCGAAACCACGGTGACGCTCGGCGTCGATCATTCCGGGGGTACGGTCAACGCGACCACCACCCGCACCACGCAGAACGCGGTCATTCAAAACGGCTGGCTCACCTCCTATGTCGAGACGATCATGACCACCGGGCAGGGCCCCACCGGCGAAACCTTGAACAGCCAGCAGGTTTTGACGGTGACTAATATAACGGCTTTTTCAGAAGTGCAATCCATGCGAACAACCGCCCCGGGTCTGGATCACACGGTCACGACCACCCGCACGAACGAAGTCCGCAATATCAATGGCCAGATCGTGGGATACCAGGACGTGATCTTTGACGAGGCCACGCCCGGCGGGACCATCACTGTGGTGCGAAGCCAGACGATCTTCGGGGCCGGCGGCGAAGTCCTGGGCTACCGGGAGGTGACCACCGATCTTCTGGGCGACACCTCGAACAAGGTCACTACCAATTTGGTCTATGACGGTTTGAAACGTCTCTTCAGTTCGGGTGAGACGTCCATTCGTGTCTCGGACGGCTTCAAATCCCTGCCCGATTCCTGGTCCGTGATGACGGACGCCCAGAAAACCGATACGATCAGCGCCCTGTTGACGGATTTCGGCAGCGTGCTGTCGTGGAATGATTTTACCGATGCCCAGAAACTGGATGTATTAGCCGGGCGCGAAGTGGTCTTGTCGGATGGCACCGTCCTTGAACTGGATGAAGCCAACGGGCAGGTTCATCTGACATTGACCGTTGAACAGACCACCAACCGCTTGACCACCCGCTACGATGTGCTGGGGCGCATGAGCCATTATGAGGAAGAAGTCTTAAATCCGGTCCAGGGCACGCTCCAGACCAGCACCTGGGACGCGGTGGCGTACAACGCCGCCTCGCTCGTCTCCGCGGACACCATGACAACGCTCATCCATTCCCAGAACATCTTTGTCTTTGACTACACACTGGTTACCCAGCGGGACAACGTCACGTACAACCGTTTCGCCCAGATGCTCGGGTATCACTCGGTGTCGACCGATTCGCGGGCACCGGGTCTTTTGACGGACAAACAGGTGATCGGTATTACTTACGATTCATTCGGTGTTGTCGCCAACCAGGACGAAACCACGCATCTGACCGGACGAACCGAGCAGGCGCTGCCGGATCTTGCGGACATCGATCCCAGGATGCTGGAAGGTTCCACGCTGCTCTTCGCCGGGAGCGAATTCAACTGGGACGATTTGACGGAGGATGAGCGAAACGAACTGCTCGCAGGGCGCGAGGTCGTCAAAGTGACCTCCGCAGGTGAAATCCGTCTGTCCTTGCAGCCCAGCGCGTCAACGGTTGTGATCGTGACCATGGATTTAACGACCCGTATCGTGCGCTCAAACGCCACCTTTGACGGCCGCGGCCATCTGGACGGGTATTTGGAAATCACGACCTCAACCGGGCTCAACTTGAACCGCACCGAAACGCACCTGCGCTCCGGCATGCTCTACGACAGCCACGGCCGCTTGCTTTCCTATCAGGAAACCGTTACTTCTTCGGATGCCCCGGCCATTATCATGAGCGTGTTCCGCTCAGGGATGCTCTATGACCCGCTGGGCCAGGTGACGGCTTATGAGGAAACAACTGAAGAATGGGACGGTACGCTGCTTTTGACGACGGCCCATACTCGCCGCACGGGCATCCTCTATGACGGCAGCGGCCGCCTTCTGGGTTATCACGAAGAAGTCCGGGGAACGGGTATTGTCGGGACCCGCGTCGTAGACCGGTCGGCGATGCATTATGACGGTGACAGCCAGCTCGTGTCCTACAACGAGATCACCGTGGATTCAGACGGTTATACGGCCGCGCTCATCGCCCGGAACATCACCTATAACAACCTGGCGCAGGAAACCAGCCGCCAGGAAACAACGACCTTCACCGCCCGTGACACCTCCGGAACTGAAATCTACCGACTCGTCACCACCCGCGAAAGATCCAACGCCTTATATAACTCTGTCGGACAGATGACCTATTACATTGACAGGGAAACCTCTTCCGACCAGCCCGAGGCCTTGAAGAAAACCGTCTGGTCGCGCGGCGCTTACAATGACCAGGGGCAGGTGGTCTCTTATCGCGAAAAGGTGTCAACCATCGGTAGTTCCGGTTCCAGCTCGATTGATCTCATCGTCACCACCCTGCGCCTGGTCACGACCTACAACCGGCGCGGCCTGGTAACTTCCTTCCAGGAAACCGAAGAAAGCTCGGTCACCCCGGATGTGCTCATTACCCGGACGACAACCGATATCGCCTACAACAATCAGAATCTGATGTCGTCTTACACGCAGACAGAGCTCGAGCAGGAGGAAACAACCACTGGCGGGCTTATGGATCTGAAGACGACGACAACCCGCCGATCATCGACGACCTATAACGAGTTGCAGCTTGTTTCGGGATACCAGGAAGAAGTCGAAACCACCGGGACCGTGGGGACGCAGAATCTGGACGTCACGCAGACCGTGACCGTCGCCAACCGCGTGTACAGCCGGGCCCGTATTTTGATTGATTACGACGAAACCCAGCACACAACGGCTTCCCCGGACGTGACCACGCAGATTCACTGGAGCGCGTCATCCGTGGATACGCTGGGACGCGTAACCGCCTATGATCAGACCGAGACGGCCGGTGCCACTGTTGTCACGACGCACCGGTCTACCATCACGTACGATGCCTTTAACCGGCTGGCGTCGTATCGCGAAGTCAGCACCGATTCTTCCCAGGCGGCGCTCCAGTCGGACGTGACGTGGGCAGGCACGTACAACGATCAAAGCCAGCTGATCGAATACCATAAAACGAGCCGCACCTACGATCCGTCGGATCCGACGCTCTATGACCTGACCACCACGGAGTCACATTCGGGTATCGCCTATGACGGTCTGGACCGCATGACGTCGTATGACGAAACGTATACGGACGGCCTGGGTTCGACCTATACAGGGACCTGGAGTGCCACCTACGATACTCTGGGGCAACTGGCCGGGTATATCGAAGAACTGGCGCAGACTGGTGAGGGGTTAAGCCTCACGCACCGCACCCAGCGCTCCGCCATGCTGTATGACAATCAGGGACGGTTGCTGTCGTATCAAGAGGATGTCGTATCCAGCGACGCGCCAGGTCTCGACAATCGGACGATTTATCACGTGGATCAGTATGACGGTTCCGGACGGGTGCAGGGCTTCACGAAAACCGAGCAGAAAGTGGACCAGACAAGCGGGGAGATTCTGGAAGAAACCGTCAGTGTCCGGACAAGCAACGTGTATGACAGCCAGAACCGACTGATAACTTACCAGGAAGTGCAAACCACCGGTTCGCTCGTTGCGACGATTCAGCGCACCGCCACCGCTTATAACGATTTTGGACTTCTCCTGTCCGATGCTGAGACCAAGCATGAGCAATCGACGGATTCCAGCTTGTCACTCGACATCGTTACCCAGGTACAAACCCTGTCTCGGTCTTATGACCAATTGGGACGTCTGGTTCAAGAGCAGACACGGGAAACGACCAATAATGTAACGACCACGCGAACCTGGGAGGTCCTCTCTTTCACCGCCACGTCACAGAACAGAGAAACCCGCGAGACCGTCACGAAAACAGGGCCGGGCTCGCCACAAGACGGTCAAGCGCCTGATGTGTGGCGCTTTGAAGTGGTGACGCAAACCTCCCGTACGAGCACCTACGATCTCCTGGGACGCCTGGCGTCCTACCACGACGTGGCAACGGATTCCTCGGCGCCAGCCGTCACCACGACCACGGATTGGACAGCCGTAGCCTATGACGACTACGGCCGCATCACAGACCTTGAAGATACCACCCATGAGACCGGGTCACTCGCCAACGGAGACACGCTTGATGTCACCACCCATCATTCCCGTGTGGATATCACCTATTCAGGCTACGACCTCGTGAACAGCTATCTGGACCAGGAAGAGAACCTGGCCACCGGTGTGATCACGACCACGACCCGCACAAGCAGCACCTACAATGCCCTCCAGCAACTGCGCGGCTACAACGAAACCGTGGTGACGTCGAATCCCAACGCCGGCACAGTGACGACGACCGTGGCCCGCGACCAGATGACCTATGACGTGAACGGGGCTTTAAACGCTTATCACGAGACCCGCGTTTCCGATGACGAGCCGAACGCGCAGGTTGAAACGACCTGGTCCGGGACGAGTGACGCGCAAGGACGCTTGACGGCCAGTACACAGATTGATCATAAGACATCGATCACGGGAGACGCGCTGGACGTGCTCACGACCACCGTGCGCACCGGCATCACCTATGATTCGCTCAACCGGCAGTCGGGGTATTCCGAATCCGTGACGTCGAGTGATTCGCCGTTTGTCACCGTCCAGACGGTGTACTCAAATAAGACCTATAACGCACTGGGGCAGCTGAACACCTATCAGATCGAAACCCACCGTTTGTCGAATTCCGGTACCGTCACGCTGGATGTGGAATCCACGGTTAGCCGGACGCAGACGCGTTATGACACGGCGGGACGAATCAGTTCTTACATGGAAGCGCGATATGACGCGCAGAAACCCGATGAAACGCTTACCGTGGTGTGGAACGCCGAGGAGTATACCGGGACCCTGCTCGTCGCCTATGGCGAAATTGATACTTCGGATGCCGGGTACACGGAAACGCATCATGTCACGGGAATCCTCTACAACAATCACGGTCAAAAGACCGCGCAAGCCGAATCAGTCCATACCCAGGCGGACGGCTATGACGTGACCGAGACCAGGAACCGCGCCGGTATCCTTTATAACGACCTGGGGCAAATGACCGATTACCAGGAAACCGAGACATCGACCGGCGCCTCCGCGGTGACAAAGACCACCGAGTGGGAAGATGGGGTCTATGATCAACAAGGACGCTTAAGCACTTTCCACACCACCGTTCAAACCAACGGCGGAGGGCTGGCGGTGGTTCTGAATACGTACCGCACGCTCACGCGCTATGACAATTACGGGAATGTTGTTGAAACCCTTGAAAACGCCGTTAATCAGACCGCGAGCCCGGATTTGCAGACTACCACGCACTGGACCGGCCAAACATGGAACAACCTCGCTCAAATCACCCAGTACACGAATGAAGTGATCTCAACGGACACCTCCAGCGGCGGGGTGCTGGCCACCGAGACCACGCTCCGAAGCGCGATCCAGTACAACGGTCTGGGTCAGACCCTGTCCTATACGGAAACGCAAACGACTTCTGAGACGCCGGATCTGATAACGACTGTCACCTTCTCGAACGCAACGTATACGGCGGTGGGGCAACTGGTGTCATCGCGGGAAGTGACGCTCGAGACCGGCACGCTGGCTGATGGCTCGACCCTTAACAAAACAACGGAAACCGTGCTTCAGGAGCGCCGCTACGACACCCTGGGGCATCTGGCCTATGAACGGACGCTCACGACCGAAGACGGCGCGGCCACGCAGGCTCGGGTGTGGCAGAACGCCACCTATACCAACGCCGGACAAGTAACGGGATACACCGAAATAGTCACCCGCACGAGCGCCACGCTGAATGTCACGCAGAGCACTCAACGCTCCACTATCCAGTACGACGCGGCCGGCCGGCAGATCGCTTACCATGACAGCATCGTTTCTTCGGACGAGTCAGGGCTCCTCACCACAATCGATTACGCCAACACCGCCTATAACGCGCTCGGGCAACTGGTGTCCTACAGCAAAGACACGATCAAGCAAAGCCAGTCCGATAACGGCGCTACCTATAATTCACGTGTTATCACCACCCGCTCGAACCAGGTCTACCGCTCGCTCAGTTGCGTCGCCTCCTATGATGAGGAAGAAGACGACCTGACCCTCGGTCTCCAAACGACTACGCACCGCGACGGGATCACGTACAACGGTTTCGGCCAGATCCTGTCGTATACGGACGCCATTCATAAATCCGATATCACCGCGCTCGGCAACCTGGCGTCCCTGGAACTGGATATTGAAACGACAGCGACCCGGCAAAACCAGCGCTATGACGCGTACGGGCGCCTCATCCATTACGAAGAAACCACGGTGGATCAAGACCTGCAGGAAACCGTCCAGTGGGACGGGGCCCTCTCGGTCGACGGGCTTGTGACCGCTTACAGCCAGACGCTGGTTAAAACAAATCTCGCGACCGGCACCGTGTATGAAACCATTCGTACCACGTACCACGATGCCGTGTTCGACACCTCTGGACGCGTCACCTCTTATACGCAGGAAACACGCGATTCGAACTCGCCGCTCCTGGTTGAAATCCTGAACTGGTCCGGCTCCGTCTACAACGCGTACGGCCAGCTGACCGCTTATCAGGAACGGATTCAGAGAGATGGCCTCATCACTACGAACGTTTATTCAAATATCCAGTATGACGCGCAAAACCAGCGCTCCGCTTATACGGAAACCATCACCTCGACTGACAAGGCGGATGTGGTCGAAGTCCAGACCTGGAGCGGACTGACCTATTACGTGGGGGGATATCTCCGGGACTATACCCTGGATACCACGCAGACCGGCACGCTCTCGACCGGTGCTACCCTGAACATCCGGACCCATACGGTGCGCTCAGGAGCTACCTATAACACCCTTGGGCAGTTGACCGGCAGTGTTGATACCAGCGTCTCGTCAGATGCGCCGGATGTGACTGAAACGGCGACGAGTTCCGAATTGACCTACGATACCCTGGGCCGTCTCCTGACCCGGAGGGACGAAACGCACAGCGTTTCCACTGACGGAACGCTTGATCTCACCGAAACCACGGAACAGATTTCAGTGACCTATGAAGATGCTACCGGGCTTTTAATCGGATCAGTCCAGCAAATGACTTCGAGTGCCTCGCCGGATATCTTGACCACCATCACCCGGACCGGCAACGTCTATAACGGCATGGGCCAGGTGGTTTCTTATACGGATACCACGGTTCAGACCGGGCCATCGCTTCAGACCGAATCCATTGATACGCGTTACGGCATCACGTATGACACGCAGGGCCGGATCGTGTCTTATCACGATTCGCTACGAGAGCTTGTGGGAACGGAGGACGGAACATCCTACTACACCACGACCACCGAAGACTGGACAGCCACCGGATACAACGGGTTCGGCCAGTTGACCGGCTGGGATGAAACAAACGGCGTTGGGGCCTATGGCACATTTGAAAAGCACACCGCTAACGTTACCTATGACAATCAAGGTCGTCGCCTGTCCTATCAGGAACAGGGGACCAGCCAGCAGAGCGGCGACTATACCAAGACCTGGAGCGCCGCTTCTTACAACGGCAAAGGACAACTCGTCTATTACGTGGAATCCGGTTCAAACGCGGAAGACGGCAACTATACAACGACCTGGGACGCCCGTTCCTATGCCGACGCTTACAACACGAGCGGCCAGCAGCAGCACTATCTGGAAACGATCGTCCGGGATTATGGCACGGATGTGGTGGGGCAAACCAAGACAACCACGCGGGAATGGAAAGAGGCCGAATACAACGACCTGGGACTTCTGGTCAGTTACGCTGAAGACACCCTGACGGTGATTCCCGGCGTCACCTCCACCCGCAGCCAGAAGGTGTGGAAAGCAGGAGACTATGACGCGCAGGGCCGGATTCTATCCTATGAAGAAACCACCACGACCGATTATTATGATCCAACCGCAACGGTCCAGACGCTTCTCTACCACGAAACCCTGACGCATACCTGGCAGAACGCTGATTACAACATACAGGACCGCGGGGTCCTGCGAGGCTTTGAGGAAGAAAGCGTCCGCACCGTCACCAGCGCCTCTGGCGCGGTGGCGGTCGACGCCACTTCCAGCTTGACGCGTAGCGCCTCGACTTACGATGCCTACGGACATCTGCTGTCGTATCAGGAAACCGGGACAAGCTCTTCTTCGGGATACTACGAGAAAACTTGGACGGCCACGGGTCTGGATGCTCTGGGCCGCGCCACCGGCTACACCGAAACCGGCTATTCGGAGTCCAACGGCGTTAATAACTACACCCGCTCCACTATCACATACGATTCGAACGGATTTGTGACCGGTTATCACGATGAAGGCGTGATTGGCAATACCTATACGCGCAAGGATTGGGGAATCGCGGCCACGTTCCAGTACCTGACGGTAACGCAGACGCCTGTTTACGACGCGCTGGGCCGCATCCAGTCTTTCGCTGAATCCGGATGGACGGAAAACGGCTGGTTTGAACGGTCCCAGACATCGCTCATCTATAACGCACTCTCCCAGGCGCTGGGATATCAGGAAACAGGCTGGAGCCTCTCGCTGGGCAACTACACCAAGATCTGGAGCGATGCCACTTACGACACCTCTGAGCGCATCCGGTCGTATTCCCAATCCTTGACCAGTTACGGTCAAACCACGGCCACTCAGTGGCTCGTGACGCTCGGTTATAACGACAAGAGCCAGCTCCTGGGTTACGAAGAAACCGGAACCGTGACCGATGACGCCACCAGCGTTGTCAAAGAAACCTATGTCACGGATTGGCTCGCCAATTACGGGGATTCTTATGATTCGCTTGGCGAACAGCAACATTTCACGAGCACGACCGTCACGCATTCGGCCGATTCCGGCGATACCACCACGGTCCGTGAATGGAGCCAGGGGATCTACGATGCGAGCGGCCGCCTGCTCAGTTACCGCGATGCCACGGAAACCTCCCGCGTAACGTCGGATGGAACGCAGACGTCTGACTCGGTGGTCATCCGGTTGAATACCGCCTATTACACCGCCGCTGATGAGACAACCGATGCCCAGCATATCCGCGGCATGGTTTCGGGATATGAAGAGCTCAGTCTGGATTCGAGCGCTTCTGAAATGCCGGTCCAGACCATTGTCGACAGCATGTCTTATGACGCGCGGGATGGCCGGCTTCTGAGCAGCCAGACCGTGACCGCGGAGGAAGATGTGACGGCCGGAATCCTGCGGCGGTTCTCGGAATGGCTCAGCGCCTTTGATTTCTCGGGAGATGGTGTTCAGCCCGCTTTGACATTGACGCTCTCAGTGGCGTCGCTCCTGGGCTTCTCGAGCACAAATGTTGAAGAAGCCAAGGCCTGGCTCGAGACCTACTTGGCGGATGTGGAAGGGCTGGATCTTCTGGAAGGATTGCTGGATTCGCTGGCGGCTCTGTTCCCTGAATCCGGCATCGCCGGCGACATCAGCACGTCTTTGGCAGCGCTTATGGCGCAAGTCCAGGCTGCCTGGCCAAATCTGGGTACCGCGCTGGCGGCTTTGCAGACGCAGGTGGCGGCGTTATTAGCCGGGATTGATTTCGGGCTCTTGCCGCTGGTCCCTTCCGCTGAGTCGGCGTATGCCAAGCTGCACCCGTTTGATTACACCGCCACCATCACCAACAAGACCAATATTCAGTATGACAGCCGCATGCGCGCCATTCAGTGGGTAGAAACTACCCAAACTACCACCTCCCAGCAAAAGACCACGGTTTCGGAAGTGCAGGTCACCTACATCGGCGATACCCAGCGGCAAGCCACCTATGACGCTCGCATCCACGAAACCGGCTACGACAACGCCGGGGAGGCGCTGGATAAGGTTACCCATCTTTTCCGGTCGGATTACAGCTACAACGCCCTGGACCAAGCCAGCGCCTACCTGGAAATGACCTTTGAGAACGATTCGCTGACTGTAGACGATGTGGTGACGCCATGGTCCGCGCTGACCACCGCGCAAAAAGTCGCCCTAGCCGCCAGTCTGGCAGTCGCCTCTGGCGGGTCGGAAGTCAAAGAGGTGGTTTACCTCAACCGCTATCAGAACATTACCTACAACGCTTCCGGGCAGATGAAAGACTATGACCTGACAACCTATAAGAAGGGGTATACGCTTGAAGCGTTGTCTGAGCTCGCCAGCATTCAGCAATCCATTACAGATTTGACCGCCATGGTCCAGAACCAGACCAGCAGCGTGACCTCGGCCCAAGCCGCGCTGGCCACGGCCAATCAGGAATGGCTCGCGGCTTACAACGAAGCCGAATCAGTCCTTGGCATTGATCTGCCGGATGCCTCCAACGCGCAAGCCGTCATGGAAGCTCTTTCAGAGTACGAACAAACTCTCTATCTGGCGGAGGGAAGCGAAGAAAATGCACTGGAGGCGGCGCAGGAAACTCTCAATACGCTGATTGCTGATCTCTCCAGCAAGGCCTCGCAAGTGGCTGATTATCAGCGCGTCTTGTCGGACGCGATCATAAATTGGCAGAGCGCGGTCTCATCGCTGGATAGTTTTGTCAGCGCCCAGCTTGCCATCAGGGATTCTCTCGATGCCTGGGTCAGCCAGCTTGTGAGCGATCTGAACACTCTCGCCGTTTACCAGTCCAATGGCAGCGCTTTGCAGGCCGCGGAGCAGACTCTCTTTAACGATTTGGATCAATGGGCTGCCTTGGCCGCCGCGGCGCGCGCCGCTTCGGCGGCATGGGATACGTCTTTGGCCATGAATACCGCACAGCAGGAGGCATTGGCCGATTGGAATCCTGATACGGCGATGAACGCGCTTGTGGCGCAGGCTCAACGGATTCAGTCGGATGTATCCGGGCTCATTGATCAGTTCACCACGTTGCAGACGAATATTCAGACACTCATTGATACGCCCAATACCGGATATCAGGCGGTTCGAGACAGCGCTCTTGAGGCTTACTCCAACGCGGCAACAATTCTGGCTAACGCGGAAGCCGATCTTTTGCAGAAAAGAATCCTTTTGTATGGAAACGATCTGATTCAAGACGCCAACGGGGGTCTCTACGGCACGTATTACACCGACGACGCCAAAGTCACCGCTCTGCAATCCCAGATCACCAGTATTCAAAACCAATTGACCGCCACTGCAGCGGCGATCGCCGCGATGAACGGTAGTACTCTGGCGAGCGAATCGCACGAGGTCTATTGGTATAACCGGCACACTCAAGCCCTCCGCACATCGATAACCGTTGAAGGAGATCATGTCATCTTTAACCGGAGATATGACATGGAGGACAAGGGGGAGAGTTACTATAACCTGGCCCTGTACGATTCCGCTTCGATCCGGAGCATGGCGCAGGCGTATGGGGTCTATACCCAGGCCGTTCAGGATTTCGCCAATCTTCTGGACCAGCGGGCGAGCTTACAGGATCAACTGACAAGCCTTCAAAACCAGCTGGGTCCTGTGGTGGCGGCCCGCGACGCGGTTCTGGCGACAATCCAATCTTATGAACAGAACGAGCTGGCAGTTTCTCAGGCAGCCTGGGAGGCCGCTTCGGCTGAGGTTTCGAGAACGTCCGGTCTCTATAACGCGGCCCAGAGCGCACTCGATACCGCGAATAACGTTGTCACCATAACGGACCAGTATTTGAACGGCTACGAGTCGTTCCAGGGATTGAAAAATATCAGAGACACGCTCAGCAGTCTGATCGGCAGCGCGAACGGGGTGTCCGGCCTGGCGGCTTTCACTTACTCGGCACTTAATATTCTGAATACTCAGATGAAGCCGCTCGCGACGGAATGGAGGACGGCGTTTGACAACAAACAAACCGCCCAGTCGACCTATGACGCGGATGCGGCTGCAGTGAGCACTGCCCGTCATGCCCGTGAAAAAGTGGAAACCGTCATGGCTGATATAGAAGCCGGCGTCGACAATGTGACGGAGGCAACATCGGATCTCCAGACGGTTCAGGAAGATTTGACCAGCATGCAGACGGATCTGACCGCGGAACAGGCGCGAGCCAGCACGTTCTTGACCGGGAGTACGTTCTTGATCGGTTCCCAGCAGGTTGTGCTGCAGACGTCGGACGCCACGACGCTCGTTAACGGAGGCAGTGTGGTGCTGGCCGGCCAGACCTGGACGCTGACCACGCTCAGCACGGATGCCAGCGTCAGAGTCAAGGCGGATGCCGGCGCCGTCTCCACCGTGGCCCGGCGCAACATGTCCTACAACGGTCGCGGTCTCCTGAGCACCTATGAAGAAACGACCTTCACCGGGACCTCCCTGACCGTCAATTCCGTGACTCGGCAGTGGAGCGATTTGTCAGAGACTGAAAAGAGCGGCATCTTTGCCGGAACGCTGGTTGTCCAATTGGCCGGCAACGGCACCTTCTCAGTCAATCAAACGCTTTCGACAGCCTACAACGCCGCCGCTCAAGTGACCGGTTCCGTGGTCCGTACCCGGGAAATCAGCCAGCAGGGAAGCGATGTCTATAACCATTCCTACGTGACCACCATGAGCGGCATGGAATACGATCGGCTGGGTAACCTGACGCAGTACCACAAGGTAACGCAGGAAGACGCCGATGCCAGCGGGCAACCCGGCAAGGTTACCGAGGAATACACGCTGGCAGCCATGACGTATGACTCTGAAGGCCGTCTGCTGACCTCTCACCTTTCCGTGACGGAGAGTGTGCCAAGCCTTACCAGCACCGAAGAGGATCCGGTTTACGACTACCAGACCACCTCCGAAATCACAACCACGGTCCAGGCCTATAACGAATTGGACCAGATCTCGCGCATGACCCGGATCACGGTGACCGGTGACCGGGCTGTCATGGAAAACACGATTGTCGATAACAAGTACAACACGCAGGGACAGTTAAGCTACAGCAAGTACGAGGTTGTGGAAACAACGGCAGATCAGGTTGACCAGCTGTATGCCGGTAACCCGGCCTTGAACACACTGGGCCGGTATTACACGCTGGAATCCTGGGATCAGACCTACAACGCGCGGGGTCAGGTGCTGCATCAAATGCGTCTGACCAAAGAATCATCCAAGAGCACGCTCGAGGACATTGCCTATCAGTATGACGCGCTCGGCCGGGTTTCGACGGTCCGTTCCGAGTCGCTGGAAACCGGTGTTACCACAGATGTTCATGGAGAGACGTCTTACTACTATCGTTCCTCGGTTATCGAGACCCATAACTTAAGCTTCAATGCCGCCGGCCAGGTCCTGCGCCAGACCCAAACCATCACCGAAGGCACAAAGACCACCGTCAAACAAAGCCTGGAGGACATGACGTATGACTCCCAGGGCAGACTCCTGCATTCCCGTGAAACGATTACGGAAACAACCGGTTCACTAGCACATACCTACGAAGTCACGCTGGATATTGCCCAATATGACGCGTCCGACCGGGTGGTCCGGCAGACCCGTACAACGATTGATGAGGGCATGAAGACGGTTGAATCCAATGTGGATACAGAAGACTTCCAATATGACGCACAAGACCGCCTCCTCCGTCAGGTCATGGATGTCACAGAGACATCCATTGACGCTTCGGGACAGGAGACGTCCGATTACCGGAAGAGCTACCGGCAGACCCTGATCTATGACGCATACGATTCCGTGGGCCAGTTGTTAACGTCGACCAAAATCACAGAGCTGCAGGACAGCGATGGATACACCTGTGTGACCGAAGTGCAAAACACCTACGTCTACAACGTGCACGGCCAGGTGCTGGAAGATGCGGCCATTCAGCGCTCGTATCAGATGGATTCTACCGGGACGATTGTGTCGGACAAGACCACGACCTCCGTGACGGTTGTTCCCGTGTCCGGCTACAACTCGAGCGGCCAGATGACATCGTTTACGTCAGTTTCGTATGAGGGCAGTACCATCCGCATTAGGCGGGCGGGCGCGTGGGTGGATGTGTCCTGGAATGACCTCACGGGCCAGGAAAAGCGCGACCTGCTTTCCGGTAACTTAAACGCCAGCCTCGATTCCTCCGTCGTCTTGACGGAAATGGAAAGCGTGACCTATAACGCCAAACGCCTGATGGAAACCTGGCAGAGTACCGCGCGCGTGATCGGGCCGGTCACAACGGAGCTGGAAAGCCTCATGAGCACCAGTTTCTCGGACTTTACGATGACGGCCTCCGAGCGCGCCTACAATCTCTCGGTCTTTAACGACTTGCTGAGCAATGCCACCCTCATTTTCTCGGACGGCAGTACGCTGGCGGTCGCTGATCTGACCGATGACGAAAAGCTGCTCCTCATGAGCGCCGCGACAACGACAGGCCTGAGCTTGAGAGGGACGCTTTTGTCGTCAGTTCAGATCCGGGTGCCTGTTGATAATTCCACGGTGACGTTGCGTCTGAACACGACTTACAACAGCCTGGGCCAGGCGACGGCCTATGACGAGGTCGCCCTGGAAGGGACTGGATGGGTGCTCAATGGACGCTACTCTGCGGCCGGGTCGCAGTCGAATCTGACGAGTATCTGGCAGCGTCTGCAGGGGGCCGACAGCATCACGGCGGCGGATATCCCGTACATTCCGAATACGTATACGACCTGGACGCACATGACGGACCTGTCCTATTCCCAGGATGGGGAAGCGATCTCCTGGACGCAAACCACACAGGAAATCCAGCTCCTGATGAAGGATGTTCTCCAGCCCGAGTCCGATGGGACCATCGCTTTGGCCGTGAACCGGTTCAGCTCCAATATTCGTGAAGAGACAGTCAAAAACGCGGCGGGCGATGAAATCGCCACCAAAGATACGACGGTCAACGCGGACGGGTCGACCACCTCCAGCTGGACCTTCTACAACTACGACGATCAGGGGCGGGCAGTGGACGTTCTCTCGATTACGAAAAATACCTCCTCCAATGGTTCATCCGACGGTTGGGTCGTCCGAAGCACGCATGTTGACAGCTTTATCAATCTCCAGAACCGGGATCTGTACGGGCAAACGACGACGCAAAAGATTTCGGATGTAGACGTTTCCGAGGTGCTTCTGAACGGGTTGATCGGGTCGCTCTCGGCCTATGTGGCGGCGCATTCGGATTTCGCCTCACAGGTCGCCGGTGCCTTTACGCAAACATCGGATTCCAATACCACGCAGGAAGTCACATCGTATGCGTATGACGCCACAGCCGTGCCTCCGCGCATTTGTCAGACAACGGTCACCACGATCAATGGCGACAACGTTGCGACGGTGGACCAGACGCAGTATTACTACTCTCAGTCGGGCGACACCAAACCGGCGAGCACCCGCACCGTTCATGTGACCGAACCGGTTCTGGACGCAAACGGGGCCTGGATACCGCAGGCAACCGATTTGACGACAGTCGAAGACGCCTCTTACAGCTACAACGCCGACGGCGTGCTCTCGCACAGCGAAATCCTGATCATTAATGAAAGCGGCGCACGCTCGGTTGAAATAACGGACTATACGACAGACGCCAACGTGGTCGTCAAAACGGTCAAGAAATTGATCACGGACCGGACCGGGGATCTGACGGTGGAGTCCAGTACGGTCGGGCAATGGAATGATTTCCGGTCCTATTCCGGCGGCGGGCAGATTACAACAGAAACAACGCTCTATACCTACACCGGTTCGCAGGTGACCGAGTCACGCGTTTTGACGGTTGACCCGCTTGGCGCCACCACTGTGGAATACAACGCCTATGAGTACGATTCAAACGACCGCATCAGCCGGTCGACCAATATTTCGGTCGAAGGCGTGGCCGTAGAGACCATTGATCTGAGGACATATGATTTCAATTCCGCTGATTATCCGACGACAATAACCGTCCGCGATCAATACACCTATATTACCCAGGGATCCGCGGCGAATTTGCCGTCCGGCTATCGTGAAACCATCACGTCTTCGGATTCTTTTGGTAAAACGACCGTGCGTGTCGTCAGCGGCATCCAGTACGACTCTCAGCGCCGCCTTATCTACAGCGAGGCGGATGAAACGGATAGTTACTCCTCCGGCGGCCAGACCCTTCCAGACGTCACTCGCCAGGTCGTGATCACGGCCGGTTATGACGACCAGGCCGGGTACGACGCGTACGGGAATCTGCAGAATATTACCCGCACCACCACTGAGCGCGGCATCGTGACTGTCGAGCGAATCCATAACACCTATTCCAGTTCGGACGGGCGTGTCATTTCAACGCATGTCCTGACGCATGAAGAAGACATCGAGACCGGTGGATCGTCTTATTCCCGTGATTTTGAGCAGACCGTGACCTATCTGATTTTTGATTCGCTTCAAAACCGTGTTTTGTCACAGGTCAGCGTGATAATTGAGGGGACGCGCCGCACGGTTGACTACACCCTTTACACCTATGATGCCCTGGGACATGTGACGCTGACCAATACCAACAGGACCGAAAGCTCAACAATCGACACCGATGCTTTATCCTCCTTTTCAGCCGTCGTCACGCAGGCAACGTCTTTTAATGATTTCGGCCAGACAACCGCCTATGAACGGACAATCACGCAAGGCGACACGAGAAAAGTCGAAACAGTTACCGGGTTGACCTACACGAGCTACGGCGCTGTGTTGACCAGCCATACCGAAGCCGTGGAAACCGACGTTACGACCGGCGGAACACTTCTGTATAACCACACGATTACCGATCTGGTCAACGACTATGACCCGGACATGGGCCGTGTGACGGCGTATACGCAGACAGTTGCCGATCTGGATTCCAACACGATCGAGACCGAAACCGCGACGAATCTTCAGTACAACGCTTCCGGCCAGCTGGTCTCCCAGCAATCCGTATTTCATAAGCAGGATACTCTGAGTGCCTCCAATCCTGGCGCCGTGCTGGACCAAACGTACACGGTCATTTCGTCCGGAAACCAATACAACGCCTTGGGGCAACTTGTGGCCTGGAACCGGTTGACCATTGAAGGGGATCACCAGACCCGTGAAGTTGTCACAGGAGCCACCTATAACGCTGACGGGCAGATGGCATACAGCCATTCTGTCGTGACTGAAATGGACTCGACCGGAACGGTGCTCAACCATACGTATACGGCCGATACAACCTACATCTATAACACCCTTGGCCAGTATCAGCACATCACACGAGTGACGACTGATGGCAGCAAGATCACAACAGAAGTGTCCCGGCAGTTAACCTACAACCGGTATGGGATGATGACCGCTTCGATTTACGACATCACCGAGCAAAATGCGGCCGATGGCGAGATTTTGCAGGGCGCCACGCTGAACCATTCGTACGTGGTTTCGACGCAGAGTACGTTTGATGCGCTGGGACGCGTGGTTTCATCCATCAAAATCACGACGGATGGCACGTGCGTGACAACGGAAGAAACCAGTGGTTTGACTTATCTTCGCGACGGCCAGCTGACCGGCAGTACGGTGGTGGAAACCGAAACTGGACCGGGATATACCCAAATGACCCGCATCGTCACATCTGGGATTACTTACAACAGCCTGGGTCAGGCTCTTTCGTACACGCGGTCGACAACGACGCTTAATCCAGTGACCGGCGCCGACAAAGACGAGTCATCCATCGAAACCGCGACTCATTTGACATATAACCTCAACGGGCAACTGGCCAGTTCAGATAGCCTCTATCAGAAAATCGAGCCTGAAGCGACCTTAAGCCGCGTTGTGACGCAGAATACGTACAACGATCTGGGGCAGATTATTCGCGTTCAAAAGACGACAGAAACGGAAGATCCGGCATCGGGCGCGCTCATCAAGACAACGACGGAAACATCCCTCAGTGACTCGACCTACGACACGAACGGCCGGTTGTATTCTTCGGAAACGCGGTACCACGAAGTGGGCGCGGCGGATCCGGGAGACGGGGTTCTGGACCATACCTACACCCTCCGGACGGATGCCCTCCGCTACAACGCGGCCAATCAGGTGGCCGGATACATTCGAACAACCATTGACGGCAACAAGTCCATTTCTGAAGCTATTCAGGGGGATATCAACTACGACGCCGAGGGACGCATCATCGTCCAAAGCGCGCAAATCCATGAGACCGGCAGCGATGGGACCACTACACTTGATCATACCTACAGCCTCTTGACGAGAAACCTCGCTTTTGACTCCTCAAACCGGGTGATCCGAAGTTTCCAGGAAACCATTGATAACGCGCGGGTTTTAGATGTGACGACTGATGGAATGACGTATGACGCGCAGGGCAACCTTCTCAGTTATACCCGCACGTCCGTGGAGGGGGACAAGGTCACCATTGAACAGACACTGAGTGACTCGACGTATGACGTCTTCGGCCGATTGACCTCCAGTCACGTGCGGGTTACCGAACAGACGACCGGCGGCGCCAGCCTGGCGATGGTCCAGGATGTCGTGACTCAGAACACGCAATTTGACGGGGCGGGCCGTGTCGTGCAGTTTAATCGGACAACGCAGTTTATGATGCAGGGGGCTGTGGTCAAAACCATCACCGAGACCACCTTGTCGGACAATACCTACAACACCCTCGGATTGCTTTTCTCCACCAGCTTGAGTGTGCATGAAGTCGATGCGCCGTCCCAGGGCGCGGTGGACGGTCTGGAAAAAACCACTCAGGTAACCATTCTCAACAGCGCCTACACCGCACAGGGACTCGTGGCCCGCTTCACGCGCGTAACGGTTGACGGTTTGAAAACAACAACCGAAACCTCTTTACAGGACCAGACCTACGATAACAACGGCCGCATGGCCAGTTCGCACACCAGCATCCGGGAAGAAGCGCCCGGACTGGACCATACGTACCAGTCCAACATTCTGGAAACCTACTATAACGCCCAAGGCCAGATCGTCTATCTCCAGCAGCAGCGCGTCGACTATGACAAAACCGTCCAGGAGGATATCACGGGTTTCACCTACGACGCTTATGGACGCGTGACCCACCGCCTGTCCTTTACGGTGGAAACCAGCGATGTCCTCACGGCATCCGACGGAGGGGCGTATTACCATTCATATATCAGCGAACAGAGCACCTTGGCTTACAACACGCTGGGGCAGGCGCTCGAAACCCAGACCACCCTCTCCGGAGATAACGGAGCCCCTGATCGTGTTCAAACCCTTCACCGCTTCGCCATCAGCTACGACAGGAGCGGCCAGATTACAGGCTACACCGAGACCGCGCATTCCAGCGCCGCGCCCAACCGCGACGTCACGACGCAGCGCACCGCCATCGTTTATAACGCCATCGGCCAGATGACGAGCTGGGTCGACCAGGAAACGTCCAGTTACCTCGTCAACGGACAAAGTCTGGATCTGAGCGCCCTCGTGGCCAGCATTTCAGCCAACAGCCTCCTCTCGTACGTCGACCCGAGCGGGCAGGCGTTCGTGAATTTGACGCTCGAGGATTTTATCAACCAGATTGCCAACACCTACTCTCAAACAGACGGCTCCGCATTGGCGAAGGAAAACGTCTATACCTTTTTTAAAGACATTCTGAATCAGGCCCTGAGACCGATTCTGCAACAACAACTGGGCAGCAACTATTCTGAAGATATCCTTACGATGGCGGTGGATTCCATCCTGGCGGGATTGTCCGATCTTCGGGATGACCAAGGCACCCCGGTCACCCTGCTGACGGCCGGCGAGGTGCTGTACTCCGTGCTGTCCCAGGCGCTGGACTCCTACCAAGACGACGAGGGAGACGCCGTCGACCAATTCAGCATCGATAATTTGGTCAGCAATAACACGCTCGACAGCAACCACAACCGCATCCAGGACATGACGCTCCGTGACGTGTTCAGGCAGATTCTGGAATCGTCGTTCGTGACCCAAGGCATGAGCGAAGCAGCGGCCTCGACCCTGGCCGGACAGCTGCTGGCGACGATGAACATCCCGGCCTGGGCACTTGACGAAACCCTTTCATATATCCAAACCCTGCCGGCGGAGGATGTTGACAACTACGGCGCTTCGCTGGTCAACACGTCCCTCAAGACCCTGCTCTATAACGCCCTTTTCCGGGAAATGAACCCGGTCAATTTGTCCGCCGTATTCAATCAGGTCTTGAACGGCGACCTCTCCGGCTACCGGCTTTCCGATAACTCTCCGTTGGGACAGCTCACGTTTGGACAGCTTCTGGGCGCTTCGCTCGGGGTATCGAGTTATTCCCTGAGTTCTCTGGCCGCTGCCATTACCTCACGTCTGCGCGATACGTTCCAGGGATACGCCCAGAAAACAGGGGTCGGTTCCACGGTTTCCAATGTGACCTATGACACGTTGGGCCGGATGACCGGAAAAACCGAAATCAAATCGTGGCAGGAGATCGGCGGGGGCGGTATCCCCGGTCTGGATAGCGGCTGGACCCATGCGACGGCGACGGTTGTGACGGAATATGCGTATGACGGGAACTCCGACCGCTTGAGCGGCCAGACGGTCCATGCGCAGGGAACCGGAACGTATGCATCCGATGCGACGATTCAGGGATATGGAATTGACCTGTATTACGTCGAAGGCAATATTCAATATGACTCTCGCGGGCGGCAGACGCTGAGCGATTCCGTCACCGTCGGGCCTCTCCATTACACGTACTACACCTACAAGAGTTATGGGCTTGGACGTGGAAAGGTTAAAGACGTCAGTGAAGATGCCTACGCCCAACGCGTGGCGACGTTCTCGCACAATCAAACGTTTGCCTTCAACTCGTACGGCCTGCCCGTCGGTACCCGGACGGATTATACGCGCGACGACCGCAATGGGACCCGGGGTTGGAACGTGGAGACCAATATTGTCTATGACGCCAACGGCCAGAAGATCAGCAGTCAGATGCAGGGATGGAACCAGGTCGGAGAAACCGACGACCCAGGCGCCGGAGGGACCAACGGACCAGCCGCCCTGAGCCTGATTTCGACATGGAACTCCACCAGCAGCCATATCTATTTGGCGGGTCAGATCAGTCAGTTAGGTGCGGCGGTGGCGGCGGCCGGGGCCTCATACGGCGCACAACGGTGGATCTCGACCCAGAGTCATGGAACCAATAACTATGTCTACGATGCTTTCGGCAATGTGGATGAGAAAGCCACCCAGGCCGCCAGCCGTATTACAACGACCACGGAGACCTCCGGCCTAAGCGACGCCTCCTGGTTAGGCGTGGTCAGCACGATCATGAGCATCATCAAAGTCATACTCTCGGTCATTCCCGGTGTGAATTTTATCGCTTTTTTGATTTTTTCATTTGTTTCCACCATGTTTACTTCTCTCATCAACGGCGCCAGTCTGGGGGACGCGCTTAAATCGGCTGTGATAGAGGCTGTTGAATCCATCGCGACGTCCGCGTTGGGTGATCTCACGCCTATAACGAAAGGCGGCGATAAATTCACCAACGTGAAAAACGGCGCCTTACGCGTGGCCGGGACAGCGGCGATCAAGGTCACGGTAGCTGTCGCGCAAGGGGTCCAAGGTAATGATTTATTGAAAACCGCAGCCGTATCTATCATTGCAGCGGCGGCCAGTACAGTTGCATCGGGTTCGCAAGATAAATTTATACGGATCACGGCGGTTACGGCACTGAATGTGGCGGCGGCCAGCCTTGAGGGTGTCAAAGGGGTTCGACAGCTTTTAACTGTGGCGGCGATGAGCGCGGTGTCATCCTGGAGCAATCCGTCGCAGAGCGGTTCGGATTCAACGAACACCAGCAGTACGTTTGAAAAAGTGGCAAACGCACTGGTTGGCGCTTTGGTTGCCGAAGTGGTGGCCCGTGTCCTGGTCGACAGTACCGATAACGCCGAAGGCCAGATGTTTGGGGCACTGGTCTCTCAGATTGTCGTTAATGTGATGACTGGTACGACAACGACGGGTGCCGATCTGTCGGACAAAACAAAGACGGGTTCAGCGTCGGCGGGCGGCGCAAGTTTGAATGTCGCATTTAGCAAGCGGTTGACACAGTCGATCAGCAGCCAGAATCAGGAGGCGCGCAGTGCACAGCAGTCTGTCACGATGCAATATGGTGCCGGAGCGCCTTCAGTAGAAGAACAACAAAACCGGATCAATCGGGAAGCTCAGGGTCAAACTGCCTATGAAAATGCCCTGATGAGTAATGTGCCGGGGGCGGCTGGTTTGGCGAGCGGCTGGCTGCTGGGACAATACACGCTTGGAAGTTTAGGGAGTGAGTTTATCCAGAGCATGGTTGATCTCATCCGTCCCGCTCCGGCGGCCAACGCGCTGAGTGGTGGCGAGAGCCTTCAGACCCTGTCATCGACACAGTCACTATTGGATACCTATGCCGAATCAAGACAGCTCCCACTCTCAGAAGTTACACCGGATGAACTTCAGGACAGTCTGGCTGATCTGCGGCGGGAAGACCGGATGAAGCTTCTCTCAGGAGACGATGTCGGCAGCCAGATTGGAGCAGTGGAGAAAGACAACAGTGGATACCTGAGCTTCCGGGAACGCGAGGATAGAGGTCCGCAGGCGCTCTCCGAAGATGAGATCCGCAATCTCTTTAACGCGGTTAAAGGGGTCGAAGTCCTGGATGCCAGCGTCCTGCCGAAGGTGTTCGGCGAGTCGTTGAACAGAGCAATCGATACCTTGAGCCGCGAGGGCATCACCTACGACAAGACGATGGCGGTCAAGATCAATGACCGGGTGGTGGGGCTGTTCCTCAAAGACAACCAGATCCAGGCGTCGCTGTACCAGAACGCTTCCGGCCAGAGTGAACTGCGTTCCTACAGCTTTACGTACGATGCGTCCGGTCAAGTGACCCGGGCCGAGGGCAAGATCTTCCGCGAAATCAACGGCAAGTTTGTGGAGACCGGACGATTTGAATACCTGCAGAATGCCAAAGATGTGCAGACGGTGCTGAGCGGCGTGAGCAAGTCCATCGGCAAAGGCGCCGAAGCCATTGCTCAGGCCATTCAAGGCACCAAGGCGGTTTATCAGGAATTTGCCAAGGATTCGACCGGGAAGGAAGCGGTGTCCCGCCGGGTGTTCCTGGGGGATGATGAGCGGGTCCTGGCCAGCGAACACGCGGCTTTCGACGCGTTTGGCCGCGTCACCGGTTATACCTTCCGTACCTACGAGGTGGTCTCTGAAAAAGTGCCGGAAGGGGAAGTCCTGGTCCGTGGAAAAGTCTTTACCCGCGCACTGGATAGCCAGTACGGCGCGGCCCAGGCCACCTTTGAGATCCTCAAAGCCGCCGGCGTCAATAAACTGGCCGGTCTCACGCAATCCATTCTGCAGGCCATGGCCAAGGGTGGCAACGTGGCCGGGGCGCTCCTGGTTTACCGTGAAAAGGCGGTTCGGGATGGGTCGCTGACCCGAGAGATCGTCATGACCGAACAGGGCCAATTGAAGTATGTGATGGAAAAGACCAAAGCCGGGTTGACCATGACCGTCTTCAGCGCCGCAGACAAGGCGTTGTTGTCGAAAGGGAACAACCTGCCGCAGGGGACCATCGTCCGCGACTTTAATTCGCTTTCCACGCTGCAGCAGACGGACGTGCTCGCCAGCCTGCCGGCGATGAGCAAGCAGGATGCCTCGCTCACCACATCCAAGATCGTCGAGTTGCAGCAGCAACTGGCCCTGGCCATGGTGCGCAAGGCTTCGGAAGCGACGGGTTTCAAAGTCAGCGAGAGCGAAGGTGGCAAGATCTTCCTCAAACTGACGATCAATCAGGTGACCATGGATCTGCGGGTGAAGACGCTCCGGATGGACAAAGACCAAAACCTGATTCTGGAAGGCACCCTGCTCGACACAAAGTCGTCATCCCCCGCGGGTTTTGGCGGGGGATCCAAACATCCCGGCATGATGGATTCCCCGCCAGTGGCTGCGGGGAATGACGGGTTGAGCGGGAGATTCCTCGAATCCGGCCGGTCGTTTATCCTGATGAGCGCCACCGGCGAGCTGGCTCAGTCCCTGATGCCGTTGCAAAGCCTGAGCGGCGAAAAGGGCCTGCAGCTGCTTCTGATTCAGAAAGACAGTTCACAATACGATATGTGGTCGATCGCGCCCAATGAACAGAACCCGCAGGCGATCAACGTTCTGGCGAGCACCACGATCAGTGCGCAAAAGGTTCGAAAGGCGCTGGTGGCGAGTTCGATCGTGGCCAGTGGTTTGGAGTCCAAACCTGGATTCTTGAGCACGGTCAGTCGCGTGATTGGAAATGTCTTGTCTGTCCCCAAGAAACTCTTTGACGCGATCATGGTGACCAAGAGCTATGTCGTTGGGTTTCTATTCTCTGTGCTCTCCGGTGATATTCTGGATTCTCAGCCGCCCATTACATTCGATCCGAGAGCGTCAAAAGTTGCTGTTATCAGCATCTCGGGCGTATGGTCCGATAATGATGCCGCCGTCGATTTGCAGAGTAACGTTATGCAGGCTTTTGGAGTAGATCGAATGACGCGTATCGCCAATGGCACGCATGGGTTTGGGATAGGCGACATTCTCCAGATTGTTGGGCACGAATTGGGTGGTTATGACAAGCCCGCCATCAACACAGCTCAAGCGATCCGCCAGGCTATTCGTGAAAAGGGAGAAGTCTATGTGGTGTCGCATAGCCAGGGGACGGCCATTTTTGCGACCGCGCTCAAGATGCTGACACCCGAAGAGCGCAGTAAGATCCACTTTTACGGGGCTGGATCGGAGTGGCTTATCGATGCGGCCAAGGTGGGAATCGCCGACAGCCGGAATGTGTGGAATAAGGGAGACATGATTCCGTCCATAGGGAACAACTTGAACCCGGTCAACTTCTTGAACCCCTTCCACTGGTATCGAGTATTTCGTCGAGAAGGGGGGGATGGCTGGCGAGTGATCGATCAAAAGGAGGGGCCTGCCCATTCTTTCTCAGACTGCTATAAAGCCGATATGACAGCTTGGGCCGCAGGAATCGTTGCGGCCAAAGATCAACGAAAAACGGGACTCGGCGATGGAGGCCCCCTAAATCATATGGCCGGGGTCGAATCATTAAATTCCATACGTGTTCAAAATGTGGAAACAAGTGTTCCCGAGGCGACACGGAACCTCCTCGATAGTTTCCCCGGTGTCCAGGCACTCTTAAATCCGCTTGCCTTGCCGGAACCGGTGAAAGGCAACGAACAAGTGCCGCCGCCTCCTGGCCTCAAAGACATGATGAAACCAGGGCCGCTCACACCCTTTAAGCCGATCTTCCTGCTGAAAAATATGCAGGACCATGTTGTCGAGGCGGTGTACGCCAGCGCCAATTGGTCCAAAGCGTATAACGTTGGCCGTGATTACGACGTGGTCAGCGGAGTGGTCGAACTGCCGTCTTCTGCGGGTGTTCGGGAGAACGCTCCTGTTGTGAGTGACCTGGAACGTCAAACCGTTCTGGTGCAGGATGCGCTTGGCATCGAGCAGGAACTCCTCATCGTCAAGTCGAATGGAAATGAATTCCAGGCGAGGATGGAGAAATACCTCCTGCCGGACGGGCAACAACTGACCTTTGATAAAGGGCTGGAGCTGTCCGGCCACGTCGATGCGAAAACCGGCAAAGCCGTGCTGAATGAGCGCTCTTACGACAATGTGAAAGCTACCTTGTCCAACGAAGGCGCCAAGGCTTCCGGAGCGCTGAACGTGATGATTCGCCAGAACACCGTCCAGGCCACCGGTCAATTAAACGGTAGTTTCGTCTCGTATCTCATGGAAGGAAAGTCGTCTGGAGAGCCGGTGTCGTCGAAGAGTTCAACCGAGATCGGCGCTCCGCATAAGAGACCGATCAATGAGTTCACTATTACGGACAGCCAGGCGGTGACAGGCGGCCAGAAACTGAATCTGCAGGGACACGTGATGCTTCAGAATAATGTCCTGCAGCCGTTTATGACCGGAACCGTCTTCCATATCGCATCGGGCCACTCCATCGCCTGGGATGGGATGCAACTGAGTCAAGGCCTGGGGAACGAGACTCTGGATTTCGCTATCACACCCTACGGGCTGAAAATCCCCGAAGGGGCCGTTGGAGTTTTGGATAAAGGCCGGGTGACACGAATCTTTGGGAAGGTGAACGCGCAAGGGAGTCAAGAGACCATTGATATTCAACAGGACGGGCCATCGAAGTTAAGCGTCAAAGATGAAAACGGCACTTCGTTGCCATGGTCGCTTAATGGCCGCGTATTCAAAGTACAGTCGCTGAACGGCAGCGAGTATTATGACGGATTAACACCAGACCAATTCGCTTGTGCGGCGAAGGAACAGGCTTGGGGGAAGACTAATCACATCACTATTGATGCATCGCTTCCCAAAACCGAATTGATTCTGGAATCAGGCATGAAATACGCATCGGCTGTTGCAGGACGCGTAGTGGCGGTGGAAACGGGATTAGTGGTGGATGCAGTCCTCGGAGCAGCAGAAAATATGTTTAACAAGGGGAAGCCCCTTGTCGGCATACGACAAGCATTGCTGTTGGATACCATCGATCGATGGTTCCATAGATCGGATACAGACATCAAACTGGCACAAGCCACTCTAGGCAAACTCACGGAGCGGACGAGAGACCCCATTCATACACCAAATCTCCTGGAGAGAGGCGCCATGTGGTCGGCGGGTGCGGCGGTTGGAATGGGGCAGTTTTTCATTCACGCAACGACATTGGATCGCCCTGTTGAAAGCTATCAAAACGCGCGCTGGGGAGGCGTATCGGTTGTCCTCGATACTGGATGGGAACTCGCCAGCGGGCTTGGGGGAATGTTCCTGTCGATCCCGGGGAATGTTGTGAAGGATCCCTTTACGGGTTCCTTGGACATCGCTTTTGTGCTTAGCATGTTTAAAGGTGGACACAAAGCTGAACGTCAAGGAACACCTGAGACCGTTGTTGTAAACAAGAACGTTAAAGCTCTTCCTTCCGTCATTGAGATGGTTCGCGGAGAGGATGGCGTTTATCGGGCAGCTGACCTGAAGCCTGAACCAAGGGCTACGGCGTCGGTCGCAGTAGGAAGTCAGAAGCAGCTACCGGTTTATCTTGAAAAGAACCAGATAGCCGTACGGGAAATCCATGGTCCCGTATTAGACCTGAATGAGGGTGTATCGAACATCAGCAAGACCGGCCCGCCGGCCATTGTGGCTAAACCCGTTGTTCGACCGTCGATTATTCCAGCCACTACCCCCAACGTTATCTCCCTTTCCCCTAAGATCCAGGGTCTTCTCGAATACCTTGCGCCAACGGATCGCCCGACCCTCCCCGCCGTCCAGAAGTATTTGACCGATCTAGCCGGCGAACTCAAAGACCCCTCGATTAACTCTCCGGAGTTGGCCACGCAGCTTCATCAAGCCTTGCAGACCGGCAAACTGGAGGAGATTGGCTTCTCCCTCGAAACACAACCCAAAGTGGATGCGTTCGGAAAGGTTGTGGCCGGTGAAGATCTGATCCGCTGGAAACGACCCGACAACGGGAAGATGGTCAGACCTGACAAATTAATTGAGATGGCGGAAAAGAACGGCCTGATTGATTCGGTCGGGAAGTGGATCCTGCGTTCGGTCTGTGAATCCATCAAGCGATCAGAATTGCCGGATACAACAATCGCTATCAATGTTTCCTTATTCCAGCTTCTGGACGCGAAGCTTGCCGGGATGTTCGGAGACATCCTAAAAGAAACCGGAGTCTCCCCGAGTGCACGTAAGCTGCAAATTGAGATCACCGAAGGCAAACTGCTCGAAGTCGGTGAAGTCGACACGGTTGTTGCAAACCTGAAAGTTCTCAAGGAACAAGGGTTCTCTCTGGCGATGGATGATGTCGCGCTTCAAGGCAAAAACAACTTTGCCTTAGCCAATCTGAAAGCCATTGAAGGAAAATACCCGGGACTCATCGACGTCGTAAAAATTGACAAGGCGGTTGCGGACGGCGTAGCCGTTGTCCTGGCCATTGATCCATCCCGGTCGCTCTTGAAAGAGATCCTTGCCAAAGGGACGGTCCCCGAGCAGGTCCTCAAAGACGCTCTGATGCGTGACGGGAAAATAAAGTCTTCCGTGAAAGAGAAACTGATCAACGGCGATTTCTCCCTTAAAGAGAGAGTTAAAAAGGGTGAGCTGATTGATGATCAAACCCTCTTTAATAAAGTCAGAAACCATGTCGAACAAATCGTGGTCATTCATGAAGCGAAGAAATTAGGGAATAAGGAATTCGTTTTTGAAGGAGTGGAAGGTGACGGGCGAGTCCATCAGGCGCTCCTGGACCTGGTGATGGGGTCGCGTGACACGATTCAAGGGTTCATCCATAGCGGGTCACTCCGTCCCTCTGCCTTTAAGGCGTTTACCGAAGCGTCGTCTACCTTTGTGCAGTCGGCTCGTGCGCGGCTCAATGCCGGCCTGTCGAAAGCGGATACGCTGCGAGCTCTGGAAGGCCAACGGAAAGAACTGGGATTATCCAGGAAGGCCGCCAGCGCTCTGGTCCGGGCCGCTCAAGCCGACGCTGCCCAAAACGCTCTTCTTACAAAAGCTGGCGAAATTGTCGACAACAAATGGAACGCATCTAAGAACACTCCCGCCAAAGGACCCTTAGGAAACGAAAGAGGATCAAACGTAATCCTTGATCTGGTGGTTAAGGGTATTGCTGGCGCGATCCAAGGCGCGTACGAAGCGCTGCGGGGGAAATTCCGAGATGCCGGTGGGCTGCCTTTTGAAAAGGGCCGCCAATATGGAACAAATCAGACAGGGGTGAATCCCAAGACCTTAATCCCCGGTAAAGATCTTAATTCGTTGGACCATGCGCGGCTGGGTGGTGTGCGCGAGATTGAATCAGCGAAATTTTCGCCGATAGAGGTGAACTCGAACGGTGTTGTACTCGACGGCAATCATCGTCTGCGCCTGGCCATTGAAGAGGGAAGGAATGTCGATGTTGTGGTGGTGTCTGAGTCAAACGTCTCGTCTAAAGAGGCCGCACGTCAGACCGGACGCTTTAAAGATTATTTCAATGATGAGCAGGGTGCTCGGCGCGCCACGGTAGAGTGGTTGGATGTTAATAAGCCGGGTCTTGTCATCGAGGGGCGGAAACACGGATGGGGAGATCCCAAGCACGTCAAAGATTTTGCCCGAGCCGCTGGTGTGGAAGCTGAAGTCGAGGCGATTCTGAAATTGCCTGTTGAACAGCAGGAACCCGCGTACAATCGATTGCTTCAACAGACCTTGCAAAAATATCTGAATGCCCGTGATACGGTCCTGTTCGATTGCGATTATCAGGTTTTCGATAAAACGACGGGCATGATGAAGAGTGATGGCCGTCAGTTTGTGATGGAGTTCGCCGGACCGACCGGTGAGCGGGGATACATTTCCTGGCGGAAAGATGGGCAACTCCTGAATGCCTATGACGCGAAACCCGTCGGAACGGTCGTCCCGAGGGAAGAGGGCACGACCTATACCGTCAAGGATCCCCGAATTAACCACACGGACCGGATCTACATCGTCGGAAACGAGGCCATCTGGGCAAAGCACCGGGCCCTCAAGGACCCCATCAAACAAGCTGTAGAGGGAACCAAGCCGACCCCTCGGGACGCCATAAGCAAGTTGGCTGAACGCCCCGGCCTTGCGTATGCAATGACCTTCGCTTCGACAGTGGCCCTTCTGCAGGCCATCCCCTTGACCGACGCCGCGCACGTGGCGCAGGCTGTTGCCGGAGCGCTGTTTTTGCCGAGGATGATTCACCCTCTGGTATTGTCCGCGTTCAGCTTAGCGGCTCGACCCGCCCGCCAGCCGAAGCCGCTGCTGGTCACGGATCCCGCCTTGCCGTCTGTGACGGTGCAAATCGCCATGAGAAACGAACCTTTTGAGGTTGTGAAAATGACTCTGGATTCAGCTCTGGGTCTGAATTACGCAAAAGATAAGTTTGAAATACAGATCACCGATAACAGCGATTTGCAGAATCCAACGCACCTGGAGCAGTACCTGAAAATTGAGGCTTATGCCAAATCGAAGGGTGTTCAGGTTATCCATCGTGACGGCACCAAAGATTTAAAGGGCGGCAATCTGAATGCCGCATTAGCCAAAGCACGAGGCGAATTCTTATTTATTCTGGACGTCGATTCAACCGTCGAGCCGGATACGCTGCTCAAGGTTATGCCGGAGTTTCTCGACGATCCAAATCTTGGATTCACCCAGTTAAAAATCAATACGACGAACGAAGGAACCAACGCCATCACCCGGGCCGTCGCAACGATCATGCGATCCTATCATCGACTCAATGAGGTCAATAATACCCAGGGCCTGGTCCGATTTGATGGTCACAACGGTATTATCCGGCGTTCGGCTCTTGAACGGATCGGTGGCTGGGAAACCCTCGCGTCGGAAGACCTCGCCACCAGCATCAAAATTCGGTTGGCGGGTTTTAGGTCGAAATTCATTTCCTACGTTGACACCGGCGAGTATGCGCCGACAAAATTGGCCGAATGGAGGAAGCAGCAGAGGAAATGGGCCGGTGGAACATTCGAAGTCCTTTGCCAACGGGTGAACCAGATCGTTTTATCCAAGGAGCTGCGCTGGTATGAAAAAACAGATCTGTTGTTCCAGATGAGCAGCTATTCGGCGACGGCAGCAGGGTTCGCGGTGATGTTCGCTCATCCACAGATCTCCACGGTGTCCAGTCTTATTGTGTTGGCGGCCTCGATGGTTCCGCTTGCCCTAGCCAATATGTCCCGCGTCAAGCTGAAGGAGATCCCGGCGGCCATCGTGGCCTATAGCGGTGTCGTTCTGCCCGAGGTATTTATAGGAACATTCCAATCCATGGTTTTTGCCTTAACCAAGAAAAGGGTGCCCTTTAACGTGACCGCCAAGAACGGTGCGGAACAACATTTATCCGTAAAAGAAATCTGGCAGCAGAATACGTTCAGCCTCTCTTCGGGTCTCATGATTCTGGCCATGCTCCCGCTCGTCCATCCCGACATGCTGGGCTACCTGCGAGAGCTTCCCCTGTCAGCCATCGGCGCGTCGAGCATGATTCTGGCTCCCTTCTTGCTAAATGCGTCGAAGCAACCGGGCGGCGCCGGAACCGTGGCCAGGCCGTCAGAGAAGCCGAAAGGATTTTTGATATCGAAAGCCGCGGTGTCCGCGGCCTTGGTGATGTCGCTCGTGCTGGGTCCGGTCGCGGTGGGGGAAAACACGTCTTTCAGCAAGGCATCGCCCGTCGACAAGGTCACGGTTTGGCGCGGAAAAATTCAAGCCGTGCTGGATTCCTTCCAAAACATCGCTCTTTTCCCATTCCGCTGGAATGCCCTTTTGAAAGAAGATTTTGCGGCTCTCAGAGAAAAATCGGTGTTGGAAGGGACGTATGATGTCCAACTTCGAGATGAGAAAAAGACCCCATGGAATCTGCAGGAAATTCGCCTCCTTCGTGAAGTCCTCCATCAACTTCCCGGCGGTTGGACGAAGAAGCTCTCGGGGCTGATCATCGACCGGTCGGAACTCGCGCGAAACAACTCCATAATCGTCCAGGGCCCGGAAGGGACCCTTCTCCTGTCGCCGCAGGAGGCCTTTAAGAGGGCGATTGTGCAGCACCTGACGCTTGCGATCCAGAATGATCAGCTGATCAAGGACTACGCCCGATCGATCAGCCGGGAACGGCATCAGCCGACCGCAAAGGATATTCGGGGTCTAGAAAAGGATATGGCCGAATCAGCGGTGCTCTATGTGATTCGCCCCTCCGAGCTCAACCGGAAGAGTCCCGGGCGATATCATTTCCTGAAGTACAAGCTTTTTGAGGGGAAAGAATATTCCCTGAAGGACTCCGGCAGCGCGCCGGCCTCGCAAAAAGAGGTTTCGTTGTTTAAAGTCATTGTTCATGTGCCGCCAATCGCTCTGGTATCAGCGGTCGTTAACAAGGTGTTGAATTCTCCTCTTCATTCAAAGGGGTTCTGGCCTCTCTACGGCCGGAATACCTATAAAAAAGCCTCCAACGAATTAACTAACAAATTTCAACAGCAGGCGCATGAAGCAACAAACGCGATTATGCACGAGATGCGGGTGAAGGAGGCCATCGCCATACAGGATTTCCAGAAGAAAGGGGACCTGGCCGGCGTCAAAAAAGTCGTTGAAGGGATTTATCAGAGAACACAGACGATCCATCCGGAAGAGACACCGGCTAAGTATTCGGTGGTTGATGTTATTTGCCAGAACTTGCCGGGAGCGCAGATGCTCACGGTTGTCTCAGAATTCTTTAAGTCTCCTTTAAATTCGGAAGGTCAGTGGCCTTTTTATAGCCCGAAGGACTTTGAAGAAGGCCGCGCTTTGATCGGAAAACAACTCGAAACGGAGTATGGCAAGGCCGCAGGCGTTATAATGGACAAAATGCTATTGAGAGAGGCTCTGGCCATACAACGTCTCATCAAAACAGGTAACCGGGACGCGGCCGAGCGATTGATTAAGAAAATTTACGAAAGAACATCCCCCTAATCTCCCGACAAACCACCTGCCAACGGGACCAATCGCAGTGGACTATTTTCTGGGCGGCACAGGTTGCCGTTGGCGCATCTCAGCGTTCATCTTGTTGATGCGGTTGATCTCCTCGATCGTCCGCATGGTGCGCTGGATGTCCGCCGAGGCGTTCGGCATGGGAGAAGCAGGGCGTTTCGGCATGAGTCCCGGTTCGTAGACCGGCGGCGCCTTCTGGGCTTGAACCGCTCGATTGAACCGGGCTTTTCGAGTCCGATGGCGGCTGTAAAGGATATAGCTGACGACCAGCAAAACGATGGCCGCGGCAACCAGAAGAAGGGGTTTCCGATTGACCATTAACTCTTGCGCGAGTTTTGTTCGATATCCATCAGCAGGCGGATCACCTCGCCGATGCCGTAGAAGAGCATGAAGTAGAACGCGCCGACAACCAGGGATACAAGCGAGTAGATCCTGGGAGAGCGCGGAGTTCCGCCACCGATCAAGATAATAAAGAAAAAGATCACGCACAGACCGGCTGCGATCCATCCCAACACCCGGAAGGACAAGGAAATCTTGGACAGGGCCCAGTATTTATTTTCAGAGTTCATCATTTTCTCCTTTATAGTCCGTTAACTTTTCAGCGTCGTCATGATCACCCGCTATCAAACATCTATAACAAGCGGTTCCTTGTTTGTCAAGATCTTACGAAATCTTACGAAATCGAGGAAAAAGACGACTTAAGGCCCTTTGAGTGAGCCTTATTAATAAACCGATACGCGTAGTCGTGAAAACTAAGCCCTAAATCGACCGAAGCGACGGAAGATAAATTCTTATTCCATAAACTTCTTAAAATGAACCTCATCCTCTTAAAATCCGTCGAACACAACGAAAGCAAAGTGAAGAGAAGCCTGCCTTTGGTACAAAAAGCAAAAAATCCCTTTTTTTGTCTGCATAAGACGCCTTGACTCCACAAAGCATCCCATCGTTTATAGAGGGAATCATATGAATAGATTTGATTGAGTACCCGGTGGCGGCCTGCATAAAGCTGGTCTGGAGTCATTTGTTTGGGCTGAAAACATACCGTGTCGGTGTTATATCTCCACCACTCCCAATGAAATATCCGATTTTCTTGTTCCAGGCGGGTGAATAACCTGCTCCCCGGAGGAGGCGTAAGGATATTGATCATCGCAAAACCAATATTCGTTTCATCGATAAACTTAATTGTTTCTTCAAAAATAGTTTTATCGTCGGTGTCGTTGCCGAATACAAAGGAACCAAAAACAGCCATTTTATGAGAATGGACTTTTCTGATTACGTCTTTGTATTCGTCAACCTTATTCACCGCCCCTTTATTCATTGAATCAATGCTTTTTTGAGAAACTGATTCGATGCCGACAAAAATAACCCGGCATCCGGCTTGATACATTAAGTCGAGCATTCTGTCGTCTTTCAATCTGTTCACGGAAGATTGACACCACCACGCTTTCATTTTCAGGGGAATTAACCGAGACAACAATTCTTTAGTGAATGGCGGGATCGCCAATATATTGTCGTCGGTGAAAAAGATCAATTTCTCAGGATCGAGTTTCTTCAAGAGCTTGATTTCCGAAATGACGCGTTCGATTTCTTTATGTCGGTAGACTCTCCCATTAAATCGCTTGACCATGCAGAAGTCGCAATCGAACGGGCAACCTCTCCCAATTTGAAGCGTAAAATATGAATAGGCTTTTGGCTCTAAAAAATCCCATTTAGGAATAGGGGATTGGGTTAATTCCGGGAATGCCGAAGCGCGGTAAAATCTTTCTAATTTTCCTTTCTGAAAGTCTTCTACCACCTGTCCCCAGAGTTCTTCGGCTTCGCCGATAACGACTGAATCGCAGTGCTGAATTGCTTCTTCAGGCAGGAGGGAAACATGAATACCTCCCAATATCACTGGAATTCCTCGTTTTCTATATTCATCCGCAATTTCATACGCCCGATTGGCCAGGGACGTGACGACCGTAATCCCTACCAAATCAACTCTTTCATTGAAATTGATTTGTTCGATGCGTTCATCGGTAATAGCTACCTCGACATTGTCCGGAGTGAGTGCAGCCAGAATATATAAAGACAAGTAGGGGCCCCCGGTTTTTTTACCATGTAATCGTACGGCAGTCCCAATATCCCAGAAATCTTCTCCATATTCTGGTTTTCGCGCAGGTGCAATAAGTTTAATTTTCATTTCGTTCTTTTTACTATACCGCGTAACACCTAATCTTTCAATACCTGGTTCTTTAATCAATTTTTCGTCCCAATAAAAATCCGATACTCCAAAACCGTGTTATTTTGCCTAATTGGCTTAACACCGAAGGTGATGGTGACCTGCCATCCTTAGCAGCAGAAACCGGGTGCACTTCGGTAGGAGAGAGCCCGTAAAAAAACAGGTTGACATTAGGTTAAATTACGACGTAATATAACCTCATGATATCTCGATCAATAACCTCGCTTCTAGCCCGATCCAAAAAACACATTTTGTTGTTAGGGCCGCGTCAGACCGGGAAGTCTACGCTGGTTTCGAGTCTGGATCCGGACTTGACCCTGAATTTGGCCCATGAGCCAACCTACCTTGATTTTCTCCGCAATCCACGAGAACTGGAAGAGCGATTGGCTGCTTCTCCGTCCGCCAGAACAATTTTTATCGATGAAGTGCAGCGGCTTCCTTCGCTCTTAAATACGATTCAATCGCTCGTGGATCGACAGGGGAATTCCCGCCGATTTCTATTGACGGGTTCCAGCGCGAGGAAACTGCGTCGCGGTCATGCCAATCTTTTGCCTGGACGGGTGCATACCTATACGCTCGGGCCGCTCATTTCGTTGGAATTGGGATATGCGGTGTCTCTCTCTAAAGCGTTGTCACTGGGGACTCTTCCCGGCGTATGGACCGATCCGGATCAGAATTCTGCCCAAAAAACCCTGCGCTCCTATGCGGGCACTTATCTCAAGGAAGAGATTCAAGCCGAAGGTCTGGCTCGTAACCTGGAGGGGTTTGCCCGCTTTTTGAATATCGCGGCCGCCGCATCGGGGCAATTCCTGGATCTCTCTAAATTGGCGTCGGCCGCGCAGGTGCCGCGGCAATCGGCTGTCCGTTTCTTTGAAATTCTGGAAGACTGTCTGATCGTCCTACGAATCGATGCCTTTGCAAAAAGCGAGCACCGGCGACTCGTCCAGCATCCGCGGTTTTATTTCTTTGATGTGGGGGTCTTGAATGGTTTGCTGGGCAATTTCCATGTGTCTCCGGACCGCCGAGGCTCCCTTTTCGAACACTGGGTCGTGACTCAGCTGATGCATACGGCGCAAGCCCTCGATGTGGAGGTCCGATGGTCGTCCTATCGAACCGAGAGCGGGGCTGAGGTCGATCTCATTTTAGAAAGAGGCCATGAGTTATGCGCGATTGAAGTGAAATCGTCCACCCAGATCGGGTCCAATGACCTGCGTGGTTTACGAAGTTTCGGGGACTACCACAGAAAACCTCACCGTAAAATGGTCCTTTACGCCGGGGAGCATCGAAAACGGTGGGGGGATATCGAACTGTGGCCATGGGCCGAAGGCATTCGCGAGCTATTCACGTCTCGATCAATACCGTTTATGGGTTGAACGGCAAACTCAGCGGTAGAGTGCCATCCTCACACGAGTGCGTTTAACCTTCCACGTGAAATGTTTGAAGTATCCGCCCGTCGACGAAATGAAACCAAAGACAGATCGAAGTAGATAGAAGTTGCTTCCGTGGTGTCGTAATCTGGTGTCGCAAAAATTATCACGCCTGGAGATTGGCGTACCTTACTTCTTTTTCGGTTCGCGCTCCATCGTGGTCAACTTTGCCAATTCGTTTCTCAGATCGCCAAGAACTTCATCCAACGGCGGCAGATCGGCCACAAAGGCTCCCAAAGTGCCCTGCCAATGTGTCCGTGCTTCTGAGATAAGTTCATCGGTAAAGAAGTCGTTCACCGCCCGAAAGCCCACTTTGCGATGTTGGCATTTTTTGCGTAAAAGCGGCAAGAGCCTTTCAGGGGAGAGTGTCTTGCCGTAGGTGGAGAATAAACGCCAAAGGTCATAGTAATCCCTGGCGCGCGGCCGGTTCCAGCCTCTGGTCGTGAGCTTCGAGTGTGTCTGGAGCAACGTTCGTAATTTCTCAGCGACGATTTCCATCAGCTGATAGCCGCGAACTCGAACGGCTAAATTTTCATCATATCCGTGGATTAAGAGGCGCTCATCCGGCGGCAGGATCACCGGTTCATCATGAAATACTTCGACCTTGATCCGGCAAAGCGGCGAGGGATGCCAGGGAAATTGTACGTGGAAAGTGAACGCTTCCTGGCCATGGGGGTGAGGATCCCGTTCCTCGTAGCGCCGGAGCACAACCTCAAAGGGGCCCTGTTCGAGAAGAAGATGTTTGGCTTCTTGACCGGCAGATTCCATGGCGGTCATGAGCGCTTTTCCCTTCGGCGCCTTGATCGCTGAATAATCCAAGTCTTCCGAGAATCGGTAATCGCCGAAGAAAAGCTTCTTCAGCGCTGTCCCGCCTTTGAAGATCAAACACTCTCGCAAAACGGGATGCGTGCTCAAGCCAGCCAAGATATAACTCAGAGCGTAATCTTTTTCAATGACCGGCTGAGGTACTTTAGTTCTTCTGGTTTCTTCGGCGATGCGGGCGCGCAGCGGTTTCATGGTTCGACTTCGCTCACCATGATCCTGAGCGCTAGTCGAAGGATCATACGACTCGTCCTGCCAAATTCTCTAAAATCTGCCACCTTGAATTGATAGGCCCGCGGCGTGGGCGCGTTGGGTCAAGAATGGCGATGCCCGTTAGTGGAATATTTCTTAAAGGAACAAGTGTCTTTTCTGAAATTCCGGCGCGTCCCAGTGCCCAGCCCAAGCGCTTGGCGACAGAGGCCTTTCCGTAGCGTCTGGCATAATCCACGAGTTGCTTGATATCGAGCTTGTCGGCATGTTGCTCCACCACAGAAAGAGCCTCGCCAATCCCACCGAAAAGACGGGGGGAAGCGAACGTTTCAAGTACCGTACGTTCCTTGTTGGTCATGGGAATCCTGAACTGTTCACTGACCCATACGGGGTCAATCCCAAAAAAGTACTCATGCTTTACGGTCATGTAGTGATACCGGGCGGCACCGACTTCCCACGCATGTCGTTCCGCGGGTCGGGCTGAAGAGCTGGATCGCATACTGGGTGTCACAACCTTCGTCGGGGTGATGGCGAAGACAGCTTGAGGGATCTGTTCCGTAAGACCATGGTGATTAAGCGCCGACCAATGGCTAATGGCCGAGGGTTCCACGAGGCGGGTCGCGATCGCAAAAGGATGGATCGAGACGTCTGCGATGCTGTAGAGGCCTCGACGTAACCGTTGAACCCACTTGCCTTGGAATAGAGAAGTCAGAAGAACGCTTTCATAGCTCTTGGGGATGCCGAGCTTTTCGGCCGCCGCATGAGCTTGTTCAATGGAAAATATGTACTGGCCGTTATCTGTCAAATAGCGGACCAGCTTTCGACCTTCCGAGGCTCCATAGTTCTCTGTCTGACGCATATAGATTATCTACTACATAAATAAGCGATTAGCAAGGTATAGTAGTAAATAATATTATCCAGGCGGGCCAATTCGGAGAAAAGTTGGGGAAAGTCGAGCGGAGAATACGTTCAAACGGCAATCCTGGTGTCGTCCCCCTTACGTCAGGGGGACTGTCCCTTCCAATAATTTCATAGGAATGGGACGTAAAAGGTGTCGTAGGCGAATTCCACCATTAAGTGCAACAGAGGGCATTGAAGGCCTCCCCTGAGGTTCGGAATTTAAGACATTTTCTGGGACGATCATTGAGCCAATGTTCGATCTG